>DNGG01000632.1:3082-3248 GCA_003486675.1 Cyanobacteria bacterium UBA11372 | reverse complement strand
CCACCCAAACCATAATCGCTCAAATCTGGAATACTTTATCCTCTGATTATGCCATAACCCCTATTTTGCTTGTGAGATATGGCGATCGCACGCTGCGCCAACGCACAAATTTCATCCAATACCAAATCCGCTTTGATTGCCCTTTTTATGCCGAACGACTCGCATT
>DNGG01000632.1:358-2833 GCA_003486675.1 Cyanobacteria bacterium UBA11372 | reverse complement strand
GCTGCGCGAACGCGGGCTATAAAGTATCAGCGATCGATATTTGTTTATTTTATTAATGCGAGGGTTTATGTCAGAACTTTCTAGATTCGGCGATCGCTAACGTTATTTAAGCCCATGACTATTTTACCTTCCAGATGGCAGCACTGCTGTACAACCAGCCGCATTAAACTCAAAAACTAGAATGGCTATCTTCTTCTATTTGAGAATACCCGCACGCATTCCTGCAACTGTCCTAAAGCTTCTTGAGGAATTTTATTCGAGTCTATTCGATATAATTGATTCATGTCGAATGGCTCTTCAGCTTGACTAAATTGCCATCCGGCTGTAGAATTAGGTTCTATTTCAGCGACAGTTATATTGTTAATGTTATTTCGAGTAGCTGTGCCTCTAAAGCAGTCAGTTCTTTCCATCCCTGTATAGCTCATCCCTATAATGTTATTCCCAGTTTTACGCAATATAAAGTAATAAGTATTCTCTTGATCTAGCGTTTGAGATTCTCCATAAAGATAGACGCCATTGGGTAAGCTTTGAAATGTCTGCCTGGATTGGGAAAAAACTGGGATGGCTCCATTGGCTAACATGACTAAGCTGAGTAAGCTAATACTGAGAATTGATTGGCCTTTCATAACCATACTCCTTACACCTTTTGACAATTTTACCGTCTCGATGGCAGCGCTACCGTACAACCAGCCGCGTTAAATTCGCGCACTACTTTATTCACCTCCTCGGTAGTGGTTCGCGATGACTCAGCGAATTGTCTAGGCGATCGCAAGGATACCGGGAAGCTATAAGGAGTTTCGACAAAAATATCTGGTTGATTGTTTCTGACGCTCGCCACTCCCAAGTAATCTCCTTCTTTTAAAATTACTTCTCGTTGATTCGTGCGGATTTGTCCGTTAGAGACGGTTCCCAAACTTAATTCAGCCTCTTGGATACCAATGTAAATCAGACAAACTCGCCCCCTGGTATTGGATGGATAAATACTCAAACCTTCCTCATATCCCGACCAATCGCCTAAAAAAGGGGCAACAGCAGAATCAACTCTTGACCAAGCTCTGACAAAAGCTTCTCTGCTTTGTTTTTCTGCTGGGGAACGTGTGTCTTGAATATTACTTGAGCGAATTTGCTGGCGTAATTTTTCCCTCAATCTTGGCAATTCGGTTGCGGTTGGATATCGCTCGGATGGTTGCTGTGACCAAGTGGTTGTAGCGCTTATCGCTAAAATTGCCATAGCTACAAATCCAACTATTGTTAATAATTTTACCCTCATTACACTCCTCTGCCTGCTCCTCTGAGCGCAAGGCGGGGCGGGTTGAGTTACATTGTCTGTTTGCTTCTAACATATTGGTAAAACCCGCCCCTACAATCTGCCCACCTGCTCATACCAAACCCGGGTTCTAAACCCCCTTTATTTTATAGCCCGCGTTCGCGCAGCGTGCCGGAGGCATAGGCGTTGCTCTGTTTGTATAGCCGCGAATGCGCGTCGTTCGGCATAAAATGGGCGATCAAAGCGGATTTGGTATCACCTCGTCACGCGGCGGGGCGGGTTTAGTTAAATTGTTTGTTTGCTTCTAACATATTGGTAAAACCCGCCCCTACAATCCGATCAAATTTCTTCTACATCCTCTCGCTTCAAACATCAAATCTCGGAGAGATAACCCTCCGAGACTTGACTTTTACTATGCGTGTCGGACTTTTCCAAACACAAAAATTGTGACATTCCGCGCAGAAATATCTGACGGATTCTTGGGCTCATCTTGTTTGAGATGATGCTAGGCTTCGCAACCTACTCCTCAAGCGTGAATTCCCGTGTGCCCCACGGTACTGGATCTATTTTAGCACTTACAACCGATTAGGGGTCGAAAGTTTTCTTGCCGCTGAATTTGATTTTAGCGGGATCTGGGTTTTCGCCGATGCTGCGGTCAACTTTACCGACGTAGGGACGGCCTTGGTTTACCTTTTCGGGGAACACGCCATCTGCTGGATGGATGAACTCGACGTCGCCGTTGGGGAAAATCCGGTAAATCTTGTAGTTGTTGATTTTGAATTTTGCCCGCAGTTGCTGCCCGCCCAACATAATGGCGTATTCTTTGCGAGCCAGGTACAGCAGGTTATCACCTTCGTTCATGATAGCCGCGCCGCCAGTAGGCATTTCAAATACCTGCTGCTTGGGGCTGGTCCAGGTGATGGCGTATTTCTCTTCAACCTCTGCTTTGGTCAGCAAGCCGCCAGTGCCGCCGCCAAAGATAGGGGTTTTTCCTTGTAGTTCTTCTGACATCTAAAACCTCCGTAAAGAGACTTTCGGGATTACCCGCGTGGGAGTTATGGGAAGATAAATGACGGTCAATGAACGTTTTCAACGTTTCTAGGGCATCGTATCACTGCGATCGCCTTTGTCTAAAGACTTTGTGAGGAACTGTTACACTTCTTTAGCAATCGGTAATGGGTAATGGGTAATTGGGCAGGTCGGCAAAA
>DNGG01000632.1:0-144 GCA_003486675.1 Cyanobacteria bacterium UBA11372 | reverse complement strand
GGTAATTGGGCAGGTCGGCAAAAGGCGCAGGTGGGCAGGTGAGAAAGTGGGCAGGTGGGAAAGTGGGCAGGTGGAAAAGTGGGAAAGTGGGCAGAGGGGAATTAGAATCTATTCTCTCCCATGCTCCCCATCTCCCCTGCACAC
>DNGG01000457.1 GCA_003486675.1 Cyanobacteria bacterium UBA11372 | reverse complement strand
CCACTGTCCCTGAAATTTGGCTTTAATTTGAATTTCAGAGACGGGGACAGAGATATGGACTCGCTTTAAACCTGCTGCTATGGACGCTTGCACATCGCTAATAACGGCACGATTCCATCCCAGGAGTTCAGCTTGCAACCCTAAATCGACGATGCGAGCGATCGCTTGTTGTTCTGCGACTCCCATTGCGGGAATACCGATTTCTAATTCCGGTACGCCGATGGCGTCTAGGAATGTGGCGATCGCAATTTTTTCTTCTGGCGTAAAAGCAACTCCCGCTGCCTGTTCCCCATCCCGAAGCGTTGTATCGTTGATTTGGATGCGATTCACTGCTACCTCACTTACTTTGTAAAGTTATTAGTTGTCGGTTGTCAGTTGCCTGGTATCAGTTATTAGTTGTTTTTTTTACTTACTACTGACTGCTGACTACTGACCACTGACTACTAACCCTAGAGCCTGGAACCGTAATTGTGGGTTTTGAGTTAAGAACTTTTTACCCTTCAACTCAAAACTCAACAAAAAGAAATTATACTTGTGCGAAGCGCTCGAGTTGCCCGGATAATAGCCAATTAGCAGCTTGAAACTGAGTGCGACTGTCTAACCAATCGTAAATTGCGGTAAGCTGTTCTAGGGAAACTAAACCGTATTGCCACAACACCATTGGTAAAGGTTCATCGCCTTGTTTGCGGTTGCGGAGTGCCACGGCGATCGCAGAACTAGAAATCGCCAGATCATCTTGTAAAAAGTTGATGAATTCGCTCATTTTCTTGCTGGATTCCATGACACTACCTTGATTTGAGATTGCAGATTTGAGATGATTTCAGATTTCAGATTTGAGATTTTAGATTTAACCTGATTTCAGAGTTGAGATTTAAACCGCTCTCAGATTTCAGATTTGAGATTTCAGATTAAATTCAAACTCAATCTGCAATCTGCAATCTTAAATCTAAAATTCAAACTCAATCTGCAATCTTAAATCTAAAATTTCTTCAGGCTGTCTTCAGCTAGGAAGTGAGCTAGATGAAAAGCTCGATCTTCGGTGGCTAGAAGGATTTGTTCGTACAGGTAACGAGTCGCGCGATCGCCGATACTTTCTGCTTGCGCTGCTTGACGGCGAACGATAGTGATAATTGCCTGTTCGCCTTGCAAATCGTGTTCTACCATTGTCCGGGCATTGAAAATGCCGTCATCTTCTGGGCTAAAACAACACAATTCGGCTAACTTGCCAAAGCTGGCTACAGGCGTTCCCCCCAGACCATTCAAGCGTTCTCCAATGTCGTGGACGTGACCTTGGACTGCTGTATAGCTGTCTTGAAAAAACTGATGCAAATCGTAAAATTCTGCGCCTTCTACTACAAAGTGATGTTTTTGGTATTGCAGGTAAAGCGCTTGAAAACTGGCGAGGGTAATATTCAATCCTTCAATCACCGGAACGGTAACTTCCTGTCCTAAACCGACAGGATTATCTTCCACTTGTCCGAAGGATTGTTTAACGGTAACTTCTGTCATTAATTCACTCCTAAATACAACTTTGGTAATTGTTAATTGGTAATTGGTAATTGGGAATCGTTTTGATTAAAGCTTTGCAATTGCTCCATTACCCATTACCCATTACCCATTACCCATTACCAATTACCGAACTTCCAACACCGTTCCAGCCAATCGATTAATTCAGACCGAGAAGCGATAAACTGTAACACGGTACTGCGGACTAGAACGGCATCAATACTGTTATTAACCTCGACGCGCAGAGAACCATCATTCGGACAGCAACAGGGAATGGTTAGTTCTTGCAGGCGGCGATATACTTGCCAGCGGTCTAGTTGGGAAATTTGTACAACTTGACCCGTCAAGGCGTCTGGTGGAGGGAATTTAGACATGTTCCTAAGAATTTTGCTGTAGGGAAACGTCGATCCTAGAAACCGGGTTTCTAGGCGCGGGTTTATTTGCGTAAGTCCTGGAGTTGTTGTTCGAGTTTCTCGATGCGATCGCACAGCGACCGAATTACCGTTGCTTGGGTATCGGGTAATTGTGCGTGTTCTAAGGGACAACCTACACCCTGCTTAGAAACAATCCGTCCCGGTACGCCAACAACTGTGCAGTCAGAAGGCACACCGCGCAGTACAATCGAACCAGCACCGATGCGAACGTTATTACCAACTGAAATATTGCCTAATACCTTTGCACCCGCACCCACAACCACATTTTTCCCTAACGTGGGATGGCGCTTACCTGTTTCTTTGCCCGTGCCGCCCAGAGTCACACCCTGATAAATCAGCGTATAATCTCCCACAATGGCAGTTTCGCCAATCACGACGCCCATCCCGTGGTCGATAAACACGCCCTTGCCAATCGTCGCCCCTGGGTGAATTTCAATCCCGGTTAACAGTCGCCCAATGTGAGAAATCAGGCGCGGGATGACACTAACCTTGCGGAGGTACAACCAATGGGCAAAGCGATTCAAGCAGATGGCGTGAAAACCCGGATAGCATAACAGTACTTCCAACCAGTTCCGGGCGGCGGGGTCCCGCTCAAAAATAATGCGAAAGTCTTCTAGAAGCGTCTGTAAGATAGAATCGCATTTATTTAAGCGAGGCAGAGCCTCTAGGATCTCGCTCCCAGGCTGAGCCTGGGAGCGAGCAGAGTGGGCTTCTGCCTCCGGTGTGAGGCTAGGTTCCCCCTGGAATGCAGAGGTCTTGCTAGTGGGTGGTGGAGTGAAAATTTGTAGCATTAGCTTTGGGGGGAAAAGCAACAAACACTTTCACATGCTTATAACAAATGCCTTCCGCCCCAGCCTTTCACCCCGTGCGGATTTGATTAATTAGAGTAATTAGATTTGTACTCAAGGCTTGCGATCGCTCTACAATCAACCTTGAAAAAAAGTTTTGGGGTAGGGGTACTGGTATTTTTGGGCTAAGGCACAGGTATTTCCGGCAGGGGGGACTTGTATTTTTGTACTCAAAACAATCCCCTCTTGATGCGGGTTTGAAGCCATTTCTCTTGAGTACTATATATAGGATCGGTTTGTACTCAAGCCCCGTTATTTACCTTTCCAGTTTTTAGCTTAACA
>DNGG01000527.1 GCA_003486675.1 Cyanobacteria bacterium UBA11372 | reverse complement strand
CCCGCCCCGTGTGTAGCGCATTGGTGGGAAAACGGTATTACAACACCATTAACCATAAAATTGTGCAATGCTGCGTTGCACAATTTCCTTATCCAGACATGCCTCTGCAACGGGTTTCTGGAACAGCTTTCACAATTTACCTTCGCAAATGCGGTTATTTCCTTCTTTTTCAAAAGCAATCTGCAAGTAATCTCGTACCCAGTTGCAGGCATAAGTCATTTCGTCTAGTTGCGAAATCTTTTCTAAGTTCCAGAGCAGCAATGCTTGATCGTCACCGGCAGATACAAGCATTTTTCCATTTTGAATAAATGCGGCGCTTCTGACAGCAGAATTATGGCGTTTTAGGGTTTTAACAAGCGAGCCGTTGCTGTTCCATATTTTGATAGTACCATCGATCGAGCTGGATACAATATACTGTCCATCAGCACTAAAATTGAGATCTAATACAGCGGCTTGATGTCCTTTAAGCGTGGCGATCGCGCTCCCATCTGTTCGCCAAAGTTTAACTGTGTTGTCTTCCGAACCTGAGGCAAATATATTTTCCTTGGGACTAAAGGCAATGCTATTAATCGGCGCTTGATTGGCTGCGATCGCTTTCACCAATTTGCCATTTGTATCCCAAATTTTCAGGTTGTTATCTAACCCTCCCGATACGATGAATTTGCTATCGGGACTGAATGCGACTGCTTTTACCGATGCTTGATGACCAACCAAAACTCTGGTTGGTTTCGGATTTGGAATCAGACCTTTTAGATCCCGCTGCCAGAGTTTAACTAGATTATTGGATGATGCGGTTACAAACCATTTACCATCTGAACTGAAAGCAATACTGCTAACGTAAGGTCGCTCTCCACTTCCTACTTTGGGATTGACCTCTAACGTCTGCAAGCGCGTGCCATCGGATTTCCAGAAGATAACCGTACCATCGCGAGAAGCTGTGGCAAAAAAACGCCCATCGGGACTGAAACTTACGTCGTAAATTGGTAGTTCGTGACCGCTAAAAGTTCGCTCGGGGCGCTGGTTAAATTCTCCGGCTGCATTCCTTTGCCAAAGGTTGATGATTCTTTTCTTCCCCACAGAAACGAGCCGATCTTGATTGGGACTGACTTCTACTTTCACCACTCCACCAGAGTCGGCTATTAACGAGTTAATCAGAGTATTTTGAAGTTTCCAGACTCGGATTGTACCGTCTTCAGATGCAGAGGTAAGTAAGTTTCCTTGTGAATTAAAGGCAATTGCCGTTATGTTGCCCTTATGTCCTAGCAGAGTTGCTAATAGGTGGTTTCTTTGACTTGTGTTATTAGCTGAAGGGAGACCTAACCCCCCAACCCCCTTCCCTGCGAGGGAAGGGGGGGAAGAGTTTAGCAACTCTTTTCTTTGGAGGGAAGGGGGAGAAGAGTTTTCAATCCCTTTTCTTGGGAGGGGAGGGGGGGAATTTGGCGGCTGTTTGGTTGGGGGAAAGAGGTTTTCTGGATTGTTTGAAAGTTCAGTTTCAGGTTGATTTGTTTGATCGGGGTTAAAAGGTCGAGGTGGAGGAAAACCGTCTAAATTTCTGCGATCGCCTCTGGGAGGTCTGGGAGGAAAATCTTCTAAACTATCTCTCGGAGGTAGGTTGGGAGGAAAATCTTCTAAGCGTCTGCGATCGCCTCTCGGACGTCGGAATCGAGGTAAGTTTTCTAAACCGTTTTCTTCAGGAGGTTGAGGAATTGTCGCTGTAGTGCCTTCCCCAACGCGAGTTAGAAGTCGAATTGTGGCATCCTGTCCGGCGGTGGCGAGTGACTGTCCATCTGGACTGAATGCGATCGTTGAGACTCCTGAATTCGGTAGATTATAGGTTTGAAATTTCCTCCCGTCGAGTCCCCAGATCGCAACCGATTCCATATCTACGTGAGCAAGTTTTTTCCCATCTGGGCTGAAAACTAGCTTGTGAATAGCTCGTTGTGGGGGAGGAAATATTCTCACTAATCTCCCGTCTGTTCGCCATAGATGAACGGGTTTACCAATTGCGGCTGTAGCCAGAAACTGACTGTTGGGACTAAATGCCACTGTCAGTCCTTTTGCGGGTAAGGTGGTTATTAAACTACCGTCGCTGCGCCATATTTTTACTGTCTGTTCTTCACCCACCGAAGCAAATAACTGACCATTTGGACTGAATTTTGCTTCTACAACTTCGGTTTGATCTGAGTTCAGTATTTTCAGCAATTTGTTGCCATTAATATTCCATATTTGAATCGTGCGATCGCTAGAAGCAGATAAAATTCTTTGTCCATCTGGACTAAAACTGACTGCATTAGCTGGGGCTGTATGGGCTGGACTTTTGCCATCAACTGACAGTTCTCTAACAAACTTGCCGTCTTGTTGCCAAAGTTTAATTCTGCCATCTATTCCGGCAGAAGCAATCAGTTTCCCATCGGGAGCGATCGCCATATCTTTAATCGCCGTCCCCACAGACCATCGATTTAATTCTTCAATGCCATAAATCGACCGTTGAAGTACATCCTGCACTTGCTCTTGGAGTGCGGTGTCTGTATACTTGAGGTTTTGAAATTCTTGTTTTGCCTTAATGGCATCAATTATTGCTTCCAACTGGCGATGAGAATCAAAGTTACCTTCAGATGAAGATACCAATGCTTTGATTTCGCTGATTCTGGCATGGCGATATTGCCAGAAAGTGGCAATTCCTAAACCTAATGTCACTACTAAAGCTGCACCGATAGCAATGGAAAATCGCTTTTGCAATTGAGCGTTGTGTTTTTCCTGGACAAGTTGAGCTTCTACAGCTTTAATTCGGGCGGCTTCTAAAGATTGTTGGACGGCGATGCGATCGCTTTCCACAGAAGCAGCTAAAAACTGATAATCTAAATCGCTCAATCTTTTTCCCTGCGACCATTGTTGTGCATCCCGCAACGCTTGTCCGCGCAACAGTCGCGACTCATCTTGCCGTTCGGACAAAACCCAAGCATCCAGCAATTGGGAATAAGGACGCAACATTTTTAGTTGCTGTTCGACCCATTGCAGGTGAAAGATTGCGGCATAAATTTGGTTTTTTACCTGCAAATAGCCGTTTTCTTTGATAGCTAGTCCTGATAGTATCAGTTCTATTTGTTCGCGACTGTCATCGGCGCGAATCTTTTCCCCTTGTAAAATTTGTTGATAAATTCCTAACAACCTGCCAGCGCTATCTTGATTGTTGAGAATGCGGTTGCGAATCGTCCGCAAATGTTCCGGTTCGTCTTGGGCTTCCCATTCTTTCAGGATTCTTTTTCTGACAAGGGTTTCGACCCAATAGGCTTCGTTGCCGGGAGGAATTCTCAGAGTGTTGGTGACCGTATCTTGGCTGGAATCTCTAGCTAGCTGACAGAGTTTTTGGGTTAAAAAAGGTTGTCCGTTTGTCCACTTGAGGATTGCTTGCAGAACTGCTTGCACGTCACCAGTTTGCAATTTGAATCCTGGGGCTAAAGTTTGAGCTTCCTTGAGGGTGAAGCCATTTAGCTCGATTGCCGTACCGATATTGAACGGGGTGCGTTTGCGATCGCGAATAAAATCCGACGGAGTTGCGACGCCAAACAAAGCAAAACTAATCCGCTGATATTCCGGAGCGACGGCTCGCTGATTGTAACAATATCTAATTAAGGCAAAAAAGTCATCTACGGCAAAAGGTAAACTGAGAATGCTATCAATTTCATCGATAAAAATAACCAGTTTTTCTTGAGGAAATTTCGGTAAAAGAACATCGCTAATAAATCGACTCAGCCGTTGTAATAGAGAAATATCTTCTGAGTCATTCCACCAAGTTTTAAAGTTAAACTTTCCCAACAGCCCGAAGCTTCGCAACAAGTCGAGAGTTATACCCTTATACCATTGCAGCGGCGTAATATTTTCGCTGCCAATATTGGTAATATCCAGCACGGCACAGCGATAACCTGATGCTTCTAGACGATGGCGCGTGTGTACCAGTAACGAAGATTTGCCCATCTGTCGGGCGTTGAGTACGTAGCAGAATTCCCCTCGTTTGAGAGCGGTATAAAGCTGTATATCGGCTTGACGAGAGATATAGCTGGGAGCGTCTGTAGTGAGGCTACCCCCTACTTGGTAAAGCATGATGTTGTGATGGCGATCCATGAGTATTTTACTCGAAGATACCCCAGGAGCCAGAAAGATGGCGAAAAGTTTTAATTGTTAAGTTTATTAACAGTTTGGATGCGATCGCCCGGATCTGATTTTTTCCTCAGTCAAAACCATCCTGATTTTTTGCCTATTGCCGTACCTTAATAAAACATCTCCTGACTTCATACTATCTTTAAAAATGAGTTACGTATTTCTTCGGAACCCGCCTTGAATATGAGGTTTATGAGATGGAAGATATGAGATTTATGAGATTTTAGGGGTTCTCGCTGCTGGGATGTTTCGTTCATGCTGGGAGTAGATAAAACAAACAACAACAACATCTAAAGCAGGAGAAAGATTATGGCTACGACTACAACTTCAGTGGTATTTCCAGCCTGGTACGATGAAATGGCGGCTACGCTCAAACAACAAGGTAAATCTCCAATTATTGCTTCTCCTGATTTTTACACTGGCGCAGCCTATGCAGGCACAACCGCGATCGCTAACGTAGCCGCTTCCTATACGACCTACTATGGACTGCTGTTTGCAGGCGAGATGATTAGTGAAATTTTAGAGAGAACTGGAAATAAAAACCTTGCAGGTTACTTTGGAACCACCAGTGATAACAGTTCTGTAGTTTTTCCCAACATTGGCGATCAATGGTACCAAGATGGCTTAGAGATCGTGACTCAAGTAATGATTGACTTCACCGAATCTGCGAACTTGGTTAACTCCTTAACTGGAAGTAGTAGTAATTCAATTACTAATACAGTTACAAGTGTTTTCCAATATATAGCTGGTTACGGAAGCGCGTATGAATCCAAGCCGAACAGGTTCATCCAGGGCAATTTTTGGGAAGGAGGCATTGCTGTTTATGACGGTTCCAATAAAAGGGACTATCTCAAACCAGAAAAAGGGATGTTGGCTCGGGTTTACGGAAACGGTGGTGATGATTACATTACCGAGGCATATCAGGCTTATGGTGGGACAGGTAACGACTATCTGACAAACAATAGGAACGCAGAGGGCGATGATGGTGACGACTATCTCACCGAGAATTCAACCGCAAAGGGTGGAGCGGGTAAAGACTATCTGACCAAAAACTCGACTGCAGAGGGCGGTGACGGTAGCGACTATCTCACCAACAATACAACCGCAAAGGGCGGCAATGATTCGGATTGGTTAGTCAGCAATGCTTCAGCCTCTGGAGAAGGCGGTGATGATTATCTAGTCGATAACCAAACTGCGTCGGGCGGCGATGGCAATGATTATATTATCGGTACGAGCGGTAATGACGATCTCGACGGTAATAATGGTAACGACTACATCGAAGGAGGAAATGGAAACGATGACATTGATGGAGGAAATGACGACGATCTTTTAATTGGGGGCGCGGGGGACGATGAAATACATGGTGGTTCCGGTAGCGATATAGTCGTCTTCTCTGCTGATTCAGATTTCACTGCCACCAGAGTTACTACAACAACTGTACAAAATGCAGTCAATTGGCTCGCCAAACAAGTAGGACTTAAAACAGTTTACGAAAATAGATTCGATATTACAGGTCAAGGCACGGACAAAATTCATGACGATGTGGAAACCATCGTTATCAACACCGGAGCTAGCGCTAACAAAATCAACGTTTCAGCATTTACCGGAACGGCGACTGTCGATGCAGGCGCTGGGAACGATACGATAGAAACTGGTTCAGGTAATGACCTTTTAGCTGGCAATACAGGAGATGATTTATTAAATGGTGGTTCCGGTGCTGACTTCCTGATGGGTAATGAGGGGAATGACACCTTAATCGGAGGCAGTGGAGATGATTTACTAAGTGATAGTTCTGGCAATAATGTCTACGTCTTCGATGCAGACAGCGCTTTGGGAACGGATACCATTGTTGAATCTACCAACTCTGGCACCGATACGGTCAACTTTTCTGATACAACTACCCAGAATATTACCCTCGACTTGATCAAGACCACTCAGCAAACAGTGAATGCGAATCTTTCCTTGATACTCCAAGATACGTCTGGGATTAAAAATGCGATCGGTGGCAGCCAAAATGACAATCTGACTGGAAATAACCTCAATAACAGCTTAGAAGGAGGGAATGGGAACGATACTCTCTCTGGTGGAGTTGGCAACGATACTGTATCTGGTGGCGCAGGCAATGATGTCTACCTCTTTGATGCAGACAGCGCTTTGGGAACAAATACTATTATTGAATCGAATAATGCTGGCATCGATACGGTCAACTTTTCTGATACGACTACCCAGAACATTACCCTCGACCTGAGCAAGACGACTCAGCAAACGGTGGCGAATTACTTAGTGAAGATTTCTTCTCCAACAGTTCTGCCATCTTTCGGCCTGATCAAGACGACTCAGCAAACAGTGGATGGGTATTTTTCCTTGCTGCTCAACAATGCCACTGGGATTGAAAATGCGATCGGCGGTAGCCAAAATGACAATCTAACCGGAAATAGTCTCGATAACAGCTTAGAAGGGAGAGACGGTAACGATATTCTCTCTGGTGGCGCTGGGAACGATACTCTCTCTGGTAGTGCTGGGAACGATACTCTCTCTGGTGACGCAGGCAATGATGTCTACCTCTTCGATGCAGACAGCGCTTTGGGAACCGATACTGTAATTGAATCGAATAACGCTGGCACCGATACGGTCAACTTTTCTGATACAACTACTCAGAACATTACCCTCGACCTGAGCAAGACGACTCAGCAAACGGTGAATGGCAATCTTTCCTTGCTGCTCAACAGTGCGACTGGGGTTGAAAATGCGATCGGCGGTAGCCTCAATGACAATCTAACCGGAAACAGTCTCGATAACAATTTAGAAGGGAGAGACGGCAACGATACTCTTTCTGGTGGAGCAGGCAACGATACTGTGTCTGGTGGCGCTGGCAATGATGTTTACCTCTTCGATGCAGACAGCGCTTTGGGAACGGATACTGTAATTGAATCGAATAACGCTGGCATCGATACGGTCAACTTTTCTGATACAACTACTCAGAACATTACCCTCGACCTGAGCAAGACGACTCAGCAAACGGTGAATGGCAATCTTTCCTTACTGCTCAACAATGCCACTGGGATTGAAAATGCGATCGGCGGGAGCCAAAATGACAATCTAACGGGAAATAGCCTCGATAACAGTTTAGAAGGAGGCAATGGAAACGATACTCTGTCTGGTGGCGCTGGCAATGATAATCTTAGTGGTGATTTTGGCGATGATGTGTACGTCTTTGATGCAGACAGTGCTTTGGGAGCGGATAAAATTACTGAATTTATCGAATCAGGCATCGATACGGTCAACTTTTCTGATACGACTACCCAAACTATTAACCTAGACCTGAGCAAGACGACTCAGCAAACGGTCAACAGTAATCTCTCCTTGACTATTCGCGCCCCCTTGTTTTCTACAACTCCTAACGTTGAGAACGCGATCGGTGGCAGCCAAAATGATACTATCACCGGAAACAGTTCCAATAACAGCTTAGAAGGAAGAGAGGGGAACGACATTCTCAACGGCAATAGCGGCGACGATATCCTCAATGGTGGAGCTGGCAACGATATGCTGATAGGAGATAGTGGAAATGACACGATGACAGGGGGTGCTGGAAACGATGTTTTCCAACTCTCGGCATCTGCAACTCGAAGATTTTCCCTCTCCTCTTCTTCTGTATCTTGGAGTACCTCTGGAAGTGATTGGATTAAAGATTTCGGCGCGGGAGATAGAATCCAGATCGATACTAACGATGTCGGAATGTCAAATCGCTCTGCTTTCAGGTTCCAGGATGGGAAACTGTTTGTTGGCAATAACGTGCTGGCAACTTTAGAAGGCGTAACTAGCTTTAATGTCAACAACATTGAGTTTATCTGATTGACTGGCTCAATGGTGTAAAGAGGCAGGAGACAGCAGGCAGTATGGGAATCTTTTTGTTCAAAGTTAGGGATTTTGCTCAATGTCCTCCTCCTGCCTCCTTCAGTATTTTCTCGTAAAACAGACAAAATATGAAATTTATGAGAGGGAAGATATGAGATTTATGAAGTTTTAGGGGTTTTCGATGCGGGGATGTTTCGTTCACGATCAAAGTAGTAAAACCAACGACACCAACATCTAAAGCAGGACAAGAACTATGACTGAAAACGCCAGCCTCTTTAAGTCAACCAACAATAATCGGGTAAGTTTCAGCGATATCCAGTTGCAGACTGTATCAGCGTCACCAGAATTCAGCACTCTATCGAATATGGATGCTGGATACCTGTTGGGTAAGAGTGGTAACGATCTTATTACTGCGATCTTATTAATGCTGATAACTTTTCTGGTAATGCGGTTATTGAAGGATTAGAAGCGATACAGCCGTTTTTGATACCGATCCAGACTTCAGTGTTACAAGATTTGCGATCGCATGGGTACAAAGTTTAGGGTTTTGTGCTTGGGAAGACTAGCGATCGTCATCTCCCTGGCAGTTGCGATGCATTTTTTTGCCAAGCGATCGCGGAAGCTGGCGCTGCGCGGATGCGCTTAGCTAGCCCAAGGCATATTGCTTCTTCACCCCTGGGAAACCAATGATGCTATCCCATCGAGCTTTTCTGTCGGGCAGTAGATAGACTTAATCAAATTAGCTGCTGTGCTAATTAACCAGTTTTTCCAACTAATATTATGTCCGGTCGATTACCCAGGATCGGCAGCCCTTGCACGGCATAATTAACGTTATCTGTTTGTCCGAGATATCTATAATGCCGTGTCCCTACGCAACGACTCTGTGAGGTTTTTTTATTAAGGGCAATTCAACGCACATCATCTAACTTAGCTATTTATTTATAATAAATTACCCAGCTTCATCCTAGCTTTAAAAATGCTTGTGTATTTTCTCGTAGCCTGCATTGAATATGAGATTTATGAGATTGGAGATATGAGATTTATGAGATTTTAGGGGTTCTCAATGATTGGGTGGTTGGGCAAAACTAAAAGTAGAAATAACAAATCGCACAAACAACTAAAGCAAGGGAAAAACTATGATCGCTGGAACAAGTAATAACGATACTCTCACTGGTACTACAAGAAATGATGAAATTAACGGTTATAGCGGTAATGACACAATTTATGGGGGTGACGGCAATGACACCATCGATGGCGGCTTAGGCTACGACAAGCTCTATGGAGGCAATGGGGATGATATTCTGATCGATGATGTCAGCGAGTTCAAGACCAACACTCTAGATGGCGGAGAAGGTTATGATGTCGTTAAAATCAGCAGTATTTATTCAGGATTGGTAAACAATGTTGGATTGCTAGCCACAGCCTCTTACGGTGGTTCTCTCTGGTCGAGTCTAATATATAATGTTGAGGCTGTCTACCTGTCGGGAACGAGTGACAATAACTACCTCGACGCTACTTGGTTTTCTGGTCAAACCACCCTGGAAGGGCTAGATGGTAACGACAGTCTGGTGGGAGGTAGCAGTAGCGATTATCTCTCTGGCGGTTCGGGCGATGACAGTTTGGTAGGTAACTCTGGCAATGATACTCTCATCGGTGGCAGTGGTGCTGACAATTTAAACGGAGGCGATGGTGCTGACATACTCACGGGAGGCGCTGACAACGACACCGTAACCGGAGGAGGAGGAGCCGATACTTTTCAATTTTCGGCTGAATACAGCACTTATATTAGTGGATATAAGACAATTTGGGGGTTGTTTAAAATACCTGTCTTCCAAACCAGGTGGCAAAACACATCAGGTGTTGATGTAATCAAAGATTTCAACGCCTCTGAAGGAGATATCATCGAGATCGATACTAATTCTTCCTCTTCGGCTGCTACTCTTCGCTCTAACCTGAGTTTCAATTCCTCTACAGGTCAACTTTCTTTTGCTGGCAACGTTGTAGCGACGCTCGAAGGTGTTACCAGCTTCGACACTAGCAGCGTTCAGTTTATCTAAGCAACTGACTGAATATTGCCTCGAAACTCCCTAGCGGAAAACTGTTAGGGAGTTTTCTGTTTTGGCGGTTGGCGATGTTAACAGGGGAAATCGTTACATTTTTGTACAAGGCGATCGCGCAGGGGAAGGGAGGCATATCGCTTAACCCTGGGGATCGAAGGATAGGGTAGCATACGGCTTTGCGATCGCAAAGCGGTAGATTATGTTACAAACATTGTGGGAGTGCGAAACCGAACCACTGTCGATCGCGAACACAGAAATGCAAAGTTTGGAGAATGCCCTAGCCTTCATTGAGGAAGCCGTATATAAGCATAGCGGCGAAGCGCTCAGCGATTTGCAAAAATTGATTCTGCGCGCAGCTTGGGAAGGCAATCAGAAAACCTACAGCCAGATCGCGGCTGAGTACAACTATTCTGACAAATATCTCCAGCAAGTAGTTGGCCCTAAACTTTGGCAATTGATATCGAACGCTTTAGGGCAAAAAGTTACCAAATCAAATCTCAAAGTTATCCTTACCCAGCAGTTAACTGCTCAAGATGATAGCAGCGAACCTGCTGCAACAACAACAGAAATTTCTTCAGCTAAAACTGCGATTGACTTAGAGTATCCAACCGACAGCGTACCGTTAGATTCGCCTTTCTACGTTATCCGCACTCCTCACGAACCTAACTGTTATGCAAGTGCCATCAAACCAGGCGCGCTAATCAGGATTAAAGCGCCTCGACAAATGGGAAAAACTTCATTAATGAAGCGGATTTTAGCCTATGCGAAAGAGAATGGAATTCAAGCTGTAACGCTGAACTTTCAACAAGCGGAAAAGCAGACAATTAATCATTTAAACAGTCTTTTAAGATGGCTCTGTGCCAATATATCGCGGCAACTCCATATCATTCCTAAGCTAGATGACTATTGGGATGAGGATATCGGCAGCAAAATGAGTTGTACCCTATACATGGAAGGCCATTTACTGGAAGCCACAGAAACACCAATTATACTAGCTTTAGAAGAAGTGAGCGAACTGTTTGATTATCCCGCCGTCGCTCAAGAATTTCTGACTATGCTACGCACTTGGCACGAGTACACAAAAGCTGAGCCAAACTGGCGCAAACTGCGTTTACTGATGATACAATCTACGGAAAATTACGTGGCTTTACCAATCAATCAATCTCCGTTTAATGTAGGACTAGAAATTAATTTATCGCCCTTTACCCCAGAACAAGTTCAGGCTTTAATAAAAGTACATGGTTTGCATGTATCCACCGAAGAACTGAACCATTTAATGCGATCGCTTGGGGGGCATCCTTACCTGGTGCGCCTTTTACTCTATCATTGGGCGCAACAACCAGATAGCTTAGAACAACTGCTAGAAACTGCCTATACTGATGCCGGGATTTATCGCGATCATCTCCACCGCTATCTTTGGACATTGCAACAATACCCCAAACTAAGCGATGGTTTTGTGGAAGTGTTAAATTCAACTACTCCTGTTACCATCGAGCAAATGCAAGCTTTTAAGCTTAATAGCATGGGTCTGGTCAATTTGCGCGGCAACTCTGTCGCTTTGACCTGCGATCTGTATCGACAGTATTTTGGCGCTCAAATTCTGTCTAGCTAAAAATAGCTCTATGGGTAGATAAATTATGGTTGTTAAACGTATTTTTCGACTGTTGGTGCTGCTTTTGGGAATATGGTTGGGGTTTGACTTTGTTTCCTACCTGGTGACAGAAATTCTGTGGTTTCAAGAAATCGGAGAGCTGCCAGTATTCCTCACCAGAATTAGAACCCAACTGGGGTTATGGGCGATCGCCTTCGGCATCACAGCAGCGTTTCTCCTGTGTAACCTCGATCTGGCACAACGACTCAAGTATCCCACGGATTTGAGCCGGTGGGCAGGTGGGCAGGTGGGAAGGGAAACTACTGAGGAATCTCCACTGACACTGCGTTGGTTGCTGCCCATCGTGCTGGGACTGTGTTTGCTGGTAGCATTAATGCTGCTGCACTACGGTCAAGTTGTCTTCAGCTTTTGGCATCCGGATCTGAAGAAGCCTTTAATATCGCCGCCGTTACCGCCGCGCTTCGATCCCACTTCAATTGGGGACTTGTTCGTACCAGAATTGCAAATTTGGCAATTGGCTTTAACGGTGGGAGTGGCGATCGCTATCCTTTGGTTATCCCAATTTTGCCTCAAAGCGATCGCAATTGCCCTCAGTTTAAGTTTTGGTGCGATCGTTTCGGCACACTGGGATAAGATTTTGCCATATTTCCATCCCACCGCGTTTAACCGCACCGAACCACTATTTAACCGGGATATCAGCTTTTATGTCTTCAACTTGCCTATTTTGCAACTGTTGGAATTCTGGCTGTTGGGATTATTTTTATATGGATTAATTGCAGTTGCGTTAATTTATCTGCTGTCGGGAGATAGTTTGAGTCAGGGTAGTTTTCCTGGCTTTTCTTTAGTGCAGCAACGCCACTTAAATGGATTGGGCAGCGGCTTTATGCTAAGCGTAGCGTTCAGTTATTGGCTGCAACGCTACGAATTGCTGTATTCGACTCGCGGAGTTGCCTACGGCGCTTCTTATACCGACGTGACGGCACAGTTGCCAGCTTATACAACGCTGTCGCTGGTGTCCCTGGCGATCGCTGCTTTCCTGTTCTGGAAAATGGTATTTTGGTTGCCAACAAAGAAGGCAGAAAGTTTTAAAGTTACTCCGATTTTATTTATTACCTTATTTTTCCTTTTAACTGGTTCCTATTTAATTCCTGCCCTGGTACAGCGCCTAATTGTTCAACCCAACGAACTAGCGCGGGAACGCCCTTACATCGATCGCAGCATTGCGCTCACCCGTCAGGCATTTGCTTTAGAAGATATTGACGTTGAAACCTTCGATCCTGACAATCAACTCAACTCCAATACTATCGCAGCAAATGCGCTGACTATCCGCAATATTCGCCTTTGGGATACTCGTCCGCTTCTAGAAACTAATCGCCAATTGCAGCGAATTCGCCTTTATTACGAATTTCCTAACGCCGATATTGACCGCTACACGCTCAAATTAGAGGGGGGAGCGGAAAAGCGACAGGCGATTTTAGCAGCAAGGGAATTAGATTACAGTGCCGTACCTTCCCAAGCTCAAACCTGGGTCAACGAACACTTAGTTTATACCCACGGTTACGGCTTTACTATGAGTCCTGTTAATACTGTCGCACCTGGTGGTTTACCGGACTATTTTGTTAAAAATATTAGCGGTCCTACTGCTACCGGAAACGGTGGTGCTTTGGAGACTTCTAGCGCTAACATTCGTGCTAGCATACCCATTAGTCGTCCTCGCATTTATTACGGGGAAATTACCAATACATACATTATGGCTCCCACTAAAGTCCAAGAATTGGATTATCCGAGTGGGGAAGATAACGTTTACAACACCTACGATGGTTTAGGGGGAATTAAAATTAGCAATTGGTGGCAGCGGTTGCTATTTGCCCAGTATTTGAAAGATTGGCAAATGCTTTTGACTCGCAACTTTACCCCCGAAACCAAGTTATTATTGCGCCGCAATATCAACGAACGAGTGCGCGCGATCGCTCCCTTTTTACGCTACGATAACGACCCCTACCTTGTAGTTGCCGATGCGGAAGGAATCGGCATCAGTAGAGACGCAATAACTAGCAATTACTTATACTGGGTAATTGATGCTTATACTACTAGCGATCGCTACCCTTATTCCGACCCAGGAAACTATGAATTTAACTACATTCGTAACTCGGTCAAAGTCGTAATTGATGCCTATAATGGATCGATTTTCTTCTTCGTTGCCGATGCAAACGACCCACTGATTAAAACCTGGCAAAATATCTTTCCAGAATTGTTCAAACCCTTGAGGGAAATGCCGGTCACGCTGCGCAACCATATCCGATATCCAGAAGATTTTTATAGTACCCAATCAGAGCGTTTTTTAACTTACCACATGACCGATACCCAGGTGTTTTATAACCGGGAAGATCAGTGGCAAATTCCTCAAGAAATATATGGCAGCGAACAGCAGCCGGTGCAACCATATTATCTGATTATGAAACTGCCGACGGCGGCGTCAGAAGAGTTTATTTTGCTGCTTCCTTTTACTCCCACCCAGCGCAATAATTTAATTGGTTGGTTGGCGGCGCGTTCGGATGGCGAGAACTATGGCAGGCTGTTACTGTACCAATTTCCTAAGCAAGAATTGGTTTTTGGCCCGGAACAAATTGAAGCTAGAATTAACCAAGATCCGGTAATTTCCCAGCAAATTTCTTTATGGAATAGACGCGGCTCGCGGGCGATTCAGGGGAATTTGTTGGTGATTCCGATTGAGCGATCGCTTCTCTACGTCGAACCATTGTACCTAGAAGCCGAACAAAATAGTTTGCCTACATTAGTCAGAGTTATTGTCGCCTACGAAAACAGAATTGTTATGGCAGAAACTTTAGAACAAGCTCTTCAAGCTATTTTCCAGCCTCAAAAACCTCAAGCACCTGCTATTATTCGCTCAGTTGAAGAAGCAGCTTCCTAATTTAAGGTAAGGGACGATCGTGCTAATAGATACATGCCTCGCTTGCAGCACAATAGCTGGAAAATTACAAGCCCCTGGAGGAGTAATTTACGGCAGATTGCCAGTTAGTGAGGTACACCTCATAGGGCTGCAAGACGCTATATCAAGACAGTTATTGGGTTGTGGAACATTCTCTCAGCCCAGTTTTAGTACGAGGCTACCTAATTATCAAGCTGAAGTGGCATTGCGAACACTTAGCCGAACTTACATACAACTTTATTTGTTCTGCATAAATTCAATAATATCCTTTACATACTCCATTGTTTCTTCTGCCTCGTGAATTACAATATATTCCGAAGGATTGGAGCCGTAGCTGTTGTGATATCCACAAGTTAAATTGATGGCATTTTTACATCTTCCATTAGATTTAATCGCAAAAACATCTGTTCCGCGTCCAACAACTTCTTGTCTTGGCTTACCCTTTTGAATCGATAAATCAAAAAGAGATTTAGCCAAAGATTCCTCACAAATTTTGGTTTCAAAAATTTCGGTAACAATTTCTTGATGCGGCTGATTTCCTCGATCGATTTGAACGAGTAATTCAAAATCCATTAATTCTGGGAAATCCACTTGCTTAGCAGAAATTAATCCAATTTCTTCATCTGTGGTCAAAAGAATACCCAATCGCGAGTCAGTTGTTACGGCTAACCATAATGCGATCGCTACCCCTACTCTATCATCCCCGCCGACTTGCGCTAAACAATTTTCATCCTGAATTACAGCGACTAAATTTTCGCCATGCATCAGATTTTTAATCGCGGGATTTACTATATAATCTGGTGCTGTTCGCTTGGGAGGTATTCCCTGTAATTTCTCGTGATCTCGGCAGACATCGGTATGACTAACTAGGCATACTTTTGGATTTCCTCGAATGGCTAAAAGGTTATGGATATTGGAAAATTCTCCAGTTCTTGGGGAGATATATCCATCTTCTTGGATGGAGAAATTGCGCGACGCCAGAACTTCTTTTATATAAGAACGAAGCTCTAATTCGCTCAGTTTACAACAGGTGATAATTACTTCGGCAAATTGAGTCAAAATATTACTGTCCTAAATAAGCTTCCAGAACTTTGGGGTTAGTTTGAATTTCGGCGGGAGTTCCTGATGCGAGATTTTTTCCTTCGGCGAGAACCCAAACGCGATCGCATAAGGACATAATCACATCCATGTTATGTTCGATAATCAG
>DNGG01000001.1 GCA_003486675.1 Cyanobacteria bacterium UBA11372 | reverse complement strand
TTTTCCAGGTAGCGACGTTCTCCTAAAGTGCAAGGTTGAGATGCTCTGAGAACAAACAGAATCGCGTGACAATTATTGATATACCCTAAAGAAAGTTCGTTGCGGGCTTCCGTATCGTTTAACCCCGGACTATCAACAATTTCGACGCCCTTTTCTAACAGCGGTAAGGGATATTCAACGATGGCGTGACTCACATCGGGGAAGGCTTGTTTCTTCTCTTGTTCTAGCCTTTTTGCCTCTCCAGGGTCGATGGTATAGCGTTGCTTAAAATCTTTGAAATCTATCGTTTCTGGCGATTTGCCGTCGCTAAAGTAAACCGTTACTTTCTTGTCTTTTCCGTAACGTAAAACGGTTAAAATTGCCGTGCAAGGATTGACGTCGCTGGGTAATAGATTTTCTCCGATTAAGGCGTTGAGGAACGTGCTTTTTCCTCGCTTCATATCCCCTAAAACTAAAAGGCGAAATACGCCTTTACGTAATTTATCGCCAGCGAGGTCGATATCTTCGATGTCTCTTTCTAAACCTAAGCTACCAGATGCAGATTTTCCGGCTGATTCTGCGGTTTTCAAGGTAGCGGCTATTTTGCCCAAACTGCCAGCAACTTGATAGCGTGCTTTGGCAACTTTATCTAAGTCCTTGAAGAAGTTTTCGGTTTCTACTTTGTATGTCATTTTGGGTGGAATTTGGTTAATTTTTGGCGATAAACGAGGCGGAGATTCTGGCTCCCAGGCTCGAGCCTGGGAGCCAGTGAGCAGAGGCTCTGCCTCTGGGGGTAAACGAGGCAGAGCCTCTAGATTTTGGCTCCCAGGCTCGAGCCTGGGAGCCAGTCAGCAGAGGCTCTGCCTCTGGGGGTAAACGAGGCAATAATCAAACCGCCAATAATTGCTCGTATACAGACTCAACATTCTGAGATTGAGATGATACATCTGCCTCCAAATTCTTCAGCCGCTTGACTTCGGTTTCCCGATTAATTTCGCGGGATTCTTTTTGTTTGAGCAGATTATCTAACTCAGCTTTGCGGGAATTAATATCATCATCAATCCGCTTGCTGACTTCCCGTTCGTAGCTATCAAAACAATCTTTTACTCCTTGATGAATTGATTGCCATTGTTCTTGGGCTAATTGAGGCAAGTGTTTGACAAACTCTTTTTTGGTGGTTTTAACTAATTCTTTTCTGCCTTGCTCAACTTGCAGGGCACCAACTCCCAAACCGAGTAGAACAAAGCCTAATGGCCCTGCAATGAACGAAACGGAAAAAATTGATAAAAAGCTCCAAATTCCAATGACGCCGATCCAGTTGACTAAAATATTTTTCCAGTCAAAACCTACACTGGCTAGCAATAAACCTGCCGGGTTGGCTGAAGCTAGGGAAATAAAGCCCATCGCCCAACTTGCCCAAGATGGAGAATTGTCATCAGATTCGAGATTGGTGGTGTAGATCTTTTGCCCGATTAGCTTTTCATTAATTGCCCCGGCTACTTGATTGTAAGCTGCACCAAAGTTAGCGGCTTTTCTAGTAAGTTCAGAGAAAGCTTCTCGTATTTCTGCTGTGGCGGTGAGTTCCCAAGCAGAAATCTTATCGTTGAGATACTGTTGGAATGCTTGTTGAAAGGCGGCGTTGAATTCTTCTCGCCTTCCGGCACTCAAGAATTCGAGAAATCCAATCGTGGGTTGATAGCGCAAGAAATCGGTTTCAAAGGTGTTGCCTAAGTTTAAGATATAGTTGCGGAAAGAGTCGGCGATCGCTCGCGCCTTGCTATCCCGAACTGCCAGAATTTCTCCCTTGAATTCGTCCCGAATTTGCGTCAGTTTTTTGAATTCCGGCTCAACTGATTCAATTCTTCGCTTCAATTCATTGACATCTTGCTCCAATAATGGTATACGCCGGTCAACAGCTTCGCGGACATGGTTGTAGGTTTGGCGGGCGAGGATTCTGGCTTGTCTGAGTTCTGCGATCGCGCGTTCTTGGGTTAAAAATGTACTCAGAGCCTCTGTAAACGCTGGAAAACCCGTTCCTTCTAACGTATCCTCTGGATTTTTCAACCGCCGCCGCAACGCATTAATCGAGGATAATTCAAACACCCGTTCCTCGTAAATATCGTGACCATCAACTTGACAATATTGCGCTAAATTGCTATGAAAAACTTGCCGCAGTTTCCATTCTGCCTCTTCTAATTCTTTTCGATCGTCCGGATCTATGAGCGAGTCTCGCACTTCATCCCAAGCATTAATCAAAAAGAAAACCGTCAGCCCTCGCCCTTTGATGTAATTTTCTAAATAGCGGCGTTCCGCTAAAGTACAAGGCTGGGAAGCTCTCAACACAAACAAAATTGCATGGCAATTATTGATGTAATTCAGCGAAATTTCGTTACGCGCTTCCGTATCGTTTAGCCCCGGACTGTCTACAATTTCAATTCCTTTTTCCAGCAGCGGTAACGGATACTCTACTACCGCATATTCAACATCGGGAAAGGCAATCTTTTTCTGCTCTTCTAATTTTTTTGCCTCCTCTGGGTCGATTGTATATTCCTGCTTGAAGGTTTTAAAATCCATTCTGTGCGGGCTTTTACCGTCTTTAAAGTAAACGGTGACTTTCTTTTCCGCACCGTAGCGTAAAACCGTTAGCACTGCGGTGCAAGGATTCACGTCGCTGGGCAACAAATTCTCGCCTAATAAGCCATTAAGCAAAGTACTTTTGCCCCGTTTCATATCTCCCAAAACTAGCAGGCGAAATACACCCCGGCGTAAGTTTTGACTAGCTAAGGTTAAATCTTCTATATTTCGCTCCAAACCCAATTCTCCAGAAGAGGATTTACCTTCGGATTCCGCTTGCTTTAAACTGTCGATCGTTCTTTCCAAATAGCCAACTATTTCGCGGCGGACTCTGGCAACTTTTTCCAAGTCTCCGAGCAAACTTCCAGCGGTAACTGTAGAACTCATAGCGGTAATATCCTATTTAAGATTTGCGGTTTTCTGAATTAAAGAAAAGTAGGTAAGCAAACCAAGCAATTCCTGCCACAATTACGACTCCTGTCAGCCATGAAGCTATTTTGAGGCTGATAATCGTCACAACGACAAGGGCGAAAAATTTACCGACATTCGCCAGTTTCCTCAGAGAAAGTTTCCGCGATTTCTCGGAAGTATGCCGAATCGTTTGATACAACGGTGGATCGAGACGATTGATTTCCGCTTCTAATTCCCGCAGTCGAATTGCCCGTTCTCTTTCCTCAAGCTCTCTTTGGCGTCGCCGCAGTTCGCGTTCTTTGTCATTTGGCGAATTCATCTTGATTTACCTTGTCATCATATGCGTTACCAATTTAACTTCAGCCCATTGGCAATGGCTAGTGCAAAACACAGTTCTTAGTCAGGGAAACGGAGAGGAAAATGTTTAAACGGCGAAATTTTGTAGCGCCAGCACTTGGCAGCGACAGCAAATGCATACAACAATTAAGAAAACACCCACTTACTACAGCGAGATGCTCGACCATCTTTCCATCAGCTTGTCCAATTTTGCCCGCAGTCTGGCGTTTCACGACAGCGTCTTGCCCGAACTGGGTTTTATGGGCTGTATGGCGGTAAAATTAGACACTTAACAGGCGGCGTTAGTACTCAGTCCAGAGAGTTATCATCTGGAAGTAACTTGCCACCAACCGTAATCATAGAAATAACGATGGATTTCCTGACTATTGTGGGATTAATCGCCGGAACGTTAACGACTCTCTCTTTTTTGCCCCAAGTGATTAAAACTTGGCAATCTAAATCTGCCAAAGATTTCTCGTTTGGAATGCTGATTAGTTTTAGTTTGGGTGTATTTCTGTGGTTAGTTTATGGCATCGGTAAAAATGAATTGCCGATTATTCTTCCTAACTTCGTGACGTTGGTGTTGAACTCGTTGATTATCCTGCTCAAATTCAAGTATCGATAAATTAGAGGAGACAGATCGTGACTGACAACATACATAACGAAAACGATAAAGTTTCTACCCTTCCCTTACCTGCGGAAGCTGCAACAACGCGGATACGACCTTGGGGTACCGTTACAGTTTTAGAAGAATCTGAACGCTACCGCATTAATCGGATTGAAATTAAACCGGGTAAACACATGAGTACCCAAATGCACTATCACCGCAGCGAACATTGGATCGTTGTTTCCGGTACTGCGAGGGTAATTTGCGATGGTAAAGAAACTGTTGTTATGCAAAAACAATCGACTTATGTGCCGATGTGTACGCCGCACCGGGTGGAAAATCCAGGGGTGATTCCTCTGGTGATGATTGAAGTCCAAAATGGCGAATATCTGGGAGAAGATGATATCATCCGCTTCGGTGAAGAGCCGGAAAATTAAAATTAGTTTGGTTGCTAATTGCTAATTGCTAATTGCTCGTGGGAATATTTTACATATTTACCATTAGCTATTAGCCATTAGCTATTAGCCAACCATAAAAAGGTAACTAGCAACTTAGGTGATTAGTCAAAGATTGTCAGAATTAATTAAGCATTAAAATGATTGTTATCGTTATGGGTGTTTCAGGGGCTGGAAAATCTACCATTGGCAAGATGCTGGCATCAAAACTAAATTGGGAATTTTTCGATGCAGACGATTTTCACCCGCCAGCTAATATTGAAAAGATGCGCCAAGGTATTCCCCTCACCGATGCGGATCGGATGCCTTGGTTATTAACTTTGCAAGATGCGATCGCACGCATCCTACAACAAGATCGCCATGCCGTACTCGCCTGTTCTGCCCTAAAATCGAGCTACCGCGAGATCGTGTTGGATAATTGCGATCGCTCCCAAATCCGTCTAGTCTACCTCAAAGGCAGTTTCCAACTCATCCAACAACGGCTCAAACAGCGCCAAAATCACTATATGAGCCAAAATCTATTGCAAAGTCAATTCGATATCCTAGAGGAACCAGAAGACGCAATTTGTGTGGATATCTCCCAACCGATGGATGCGATCGCACAGCAAATTTCTGAGATGGTAATAGGTAATGGGTAATAGGTAATAGGTCATAGGTAATAGGTAATATTGTGTCAGCTAGCTTTAATTGTCTATAATTTTTGATGTAGGGGCGGGTTTCACGAGATATTTTGGCGCTTGAGCGCACTGAATAAATAAACCCGCCCCTTTGGTTGTCTATAATTTTTGATGTAGGGGCGGGTTTCACGAGATATTTTGGCGCTTGAGCGCAAAGCATAAATAAACCCGCCCCGGCTGACTCTCATATTCGATCAATTATACTTTAAGATATAACATTACCTAGAAAGATGCATCATGTCAGTACTTCGTATCCTTCATTTA
>DNGG01000337.1 GCA_003486675.1 Cyanobacteria bacterium UBA11372 | reverse complement strand
AAATCGGCAATCGTAGACCTGAGCAAAGCAGAAATAGAAAATTTTCCCGAATATATACCCTCCGAAAAGCAAGATGCAGAGCCTAAAATAACAACGGAAAAAACCACAGAAATTACTCATAATCTTTCAGAAAATACCGCTGTAAATCAATCAAAAAATGATTCAGCAGGATATTATGAACCCCTGGATGTAATCGAAGAAGAAGTGATTCGCTTACTGGAAGAACGACTGGTAGTTGACCTGAAAAAACAGAAACTGGGCGATGTAATTGTCCGCAAAGAAGTGGAAACTAGAATTATTCAAGTTCCAGTACGGCGGGAGAAACTAATAGTAGAACAAGTCGGCCCAGAGCGCAGACAATTAGCAGAAATCGATCTAGGACAAGCGGAAGAAATTGCTGAAGTTGAACCAGAACAAAATGTTAAACAAGATAATCAACCAACAGTCAGCGGCGTATTTAATTCTCCAAGAACGGCTAGTTTACTGTTAGATGCAATTTCCAAGCAGCGAAGTCACGGATGCAAATACGTGCGCGTAGAAATAGTAATGGAAGATGACAAGCATCAGCAAACCTATCAAGAGTGGTTTAATCGCTGTTCCGAGCAATAACATTAAGACAGCCGCTAAAATATCAAACTATGGGGTGGGCAGATTGCCTGCCCTTTTTGATCGGTTGCAGCAGATTGACGCTCGCCGCAGTAATATTAAGTTCGTACTCAGGACTTCAGTCCTTAGCGATCGCATCCTATACTACAGATAAACTACCAAATATTAAGAGTCTAAAACCTCCCCGTCAACTGTCAACTGTCAACTGTCAACTGTCAACTGCCAGCCATGAGCCTTTGCATTAACCCGATCTGCCCTCAACCAGACAACCCAGCCGATGGTAACAGCCGCTTCTGCCAAGGTTGCGGATCGCCCCTCGACATAGCGGGGCGATATCGGGTAACTCGCCTTTTGAGCGATAAAACAGGCTTTGGCAAAGTTTATGAAGCCTACGAAGGTAACACCCCCAAAATTCTGAAAGTACTCAAAGAAGACCTCAACCGCAACGCCAAAGCCGTAGAATTATTCGAGCAAGAAGCAGCTGTATTAGGACAACTAGATAACCCCGGCATTCCCAAAGTCGATTGCTATTTCCAATATCAAACCCGAAACGGCATCCGCTTGCACTGCATCGGCATGGAAAAAATCGAGGGCGTCAACTTAGAACAATGGCTAGAACAACGAGGCAATCAACCAATAAGTCAAGAACAAGCCCTCAATTGGTTAGAACAAATAACAGCAATTTTACATCTAGTCCATAGCAAACAATATCTGCATCGCGATATTAAACCATCTAACATCATGCTGCGGGGAGCAACCCCCCCTTCGCAAGGGGGGGCAGGGGGGGATCTAGTATTAATCGACTTTGGCACTGCCAGAGAAATGACTTATACTTACCTCGCCAAGATCGGCAGCGGAGAAAGAATAACCGCCATCGAATCATCAGGATACACCGCACCCGAACAAGCATTTGGTCAAGCCATACCCCAATCAGATTTCTATTCTTTAGGGCGCACATTTGTCTTTTTACTCACAGGAAGACATCCTTTAGATATGTACGATAGTCGCAACGATGTATTAAATTGGCGCGGTTATGCTACCCACGTTTCGCCATTACTGTTAGATTTAATCGATCGATTAATGGCAAAAGAAATCAAACAGCGCCCCGCCAATACTCAAGATCTTTTGCGACGAATCGAAGAAATTAAACGCGAACTAACTGAAACTGTCAATGTAAGCGCCATTGGTAGAGATACAACCTTCGTGGCAGCAGCCCCACCCCAAAGTAGGAAAAATACGACGTTTATACCGACGTTAGTGCGCTGGGTTGGAGGTTTAGCATTACTATCAGCATTACTGAACTCGATTAAGACCAGAACAACAACCTTATTGCCCTCTCGCCAGCGGGAAGAAAACGATAAATTACCCCTTATAGCTTTAATTGCCGCGCTGCTAGTAGCCTTGGGATTAATTGGTTTAACTGCCTTAGCCTGGAATGGTCTAAGGCGCATTCCTATAGCGATTCAAAAACCAGAAAGAAAAGGTAAAGTCGATTATTTTCCATACATAAAAGGTGCAGATAGTCAAGGCAGAACAGCCGAGTTTAGTGTCGCCGTTCTTTCAGTTGAATATAAATGGTCTTTTGCCAGTGATTATGAAATTCAACATAACAACCAAATTATCACGCTTGATGCCTTAAGAAAGAACCTGGAACAAGAAGGCATCCGCCGAATAATGGAAAAACCGACTGAAATTATATCCGTGGGAACCGCTTCTTGTGAGGGAAATTTAGCAGAAGAAGAACGGCGGGCTTCTCGCAGAGCGCAGCAAATACAACTTGTGGCGAAAAAAATCTTTAGCAATGTGCGTAGCGTCGAAGGTTATCGCTTATTAAACTTAGGGCAATTTAGACGCAGCGGTTGTCAAGCAAATCAAGATTTAACTTCATACCAAAGAAGCGTGATAATTATTGGCGTTAAAAACAAAACCCCAGGCGTAAACGTCGATGAAGCATTGCGAGATAGGTTAGAAAAGAAACCCTTCGCCGACTTCAAATTAGAAGATTACTCGCTTGGTTCGGCAGATAAATTTAAGACAATTTCCAGCAATTTAAACTAATCAACCGCCTTGTATACCCCCAGGTTTACCCGTACCCAACCGCGTTTTCTGTTTCCATTGCTCAAGACGTTGGCTAAAGCCTTAGTTGCCCTTTCTTTGGCAAATCGATTCAATTTTTCTATCTGATTTCCAAATAACTCTTGCGCGATCTGAGAATTGGTTACAGGGGATGGTTTTTTCTTATGTAAAACCAATCTAACAGCCGGATAAACCTGGATTATTCAAAGTTGTCTCGGCTAAATGTTGGGAAAATAACACATTTTTGATGGAATATGACATCAATCGCGGCTTAATACGACAGGGGAATTTATTACTTAATTATGATTTGGAATCAATCCAGAATTGAGACTAGGTTTGAGTACCCCACAATTCCCAGCAGGACTCAAAAGTTGGGAAAGCGGAAAAGTAATTTTCCTCTGGGCGTGGCGGCGGGGGTGTTGTTGGTTTTGCGTTTCTAAATTAGGTGGGAATTCTGTTAGTCAGAGGAAAGTAAGCTGATTTTAAAGTTTAGATGAAGTTTTGACCTATACCTTGACAGATATATTTATTTATTCCAATGTTAACCTTGAGTCCGAATTACAGCTCATACCTTATTTTGACGAGGAAAGCAAGATAATCATGCCTTTTACCTGGAAATCTCTCACCCTAGCCATGGGAACAGCCACTTTAGTTCTCGGTACCCTATCTTCCGCTCAAGCTTATACGCTTTACACCAATCGCGCTGCGTGGCAAGCGGCGGTTGATGCGATTAGCGCTAGTGTTACCACCGATACTTTTAGCACCAACATCCCGAAAGCTCAAACGATTACCCTCGGTTCGGGGATCGTCTCGACGAATTCTTTCCCTCCTGACATTAGCGCGATCCCCTTCGACAATAATGCCGTTACAGGTGGTCAGTACCGGAATGCTACCGGAGGTGATACTGCCTCTGCAACCATAACTTGGACTTTCCCTGGCGCGGTGCGTGCCTTCGGTGCCGACTTTTTCAGTGTTAATGCCTCCGGTCTAACACTCACGGGGAATTTTGACGGTACGGGCGATCAAACCTTTGGTCTTAATGCCCAGATCGGCGGTAACACTGGATTTTTCGGCGTTATCGGTAATATCGATTTCGGTTCGATCGTCTTTGGGAATGCTGGATCATCCGTGGATGGTTTCGATATCGATAACGCTTCCTTCGCCGTGACTCCGTCCCAGCCGCCGTCGTCGGTTCCCGAACCGAGTACGGTGATGGCACTCGCGGTTATGGCTGGTGGTTTATTCTTGAGTCGTCAAGGGAAACCCTGCTAAATATACGATCAAAATTTGGCATTTGGCGACAGGTTATTTAATCCGCACTTTGTCGGGTCATCCCAGCTTGGTTTATTCTGTCGCCATCAATCCAGATGGGCAGACTTTGGTTAGCGGCAGTGTTGACGGAGTTATCGAAATTTGGCGGGTGTCGCGTTGAAGTTCGCCGCCAACTCGGTCAATTTCAAAAATCAGCTTTCCTCGTTCCTCAAATCGACCCGAAATTATATTAACCCACAGTAACCGTCTTCATTCAAGCAAAAAGCGGTTAACCTGACTTTACCATTATACGGATAATGAACTTTTACTTTTTGCATCAAAACATCAAATTTTTCATCGAGCAAATAGTTACCTGTTTCTGCATCAATGGCGATGAACCAATTGTAATGAGTTGACATTAATTGTGGGCGAATTTGCTCGAAAATTTGGCGACAACGTTTACCTAATTCTTCTCTTTCAGCGATGCGTCTAGCGCGATTTTATGGACTGCTTTGGCGTTCCGGAAAAATGCGACCTCGGCGAACTTGGCGTTTCTGGGTTGATTCTGTCATCGGAGGAAAGGGGCGCATGGATGCGTGAGTTATTCTTATTGTATACCTTAAAAATCAGGTTTTTAAGATAACACTAAATCATGTTATGTTTGGTTGCTTCGTTATCGTCTCGGTCGGGGCGGGTTTATTGAAGTTATCTGTTAGAGGGAAAGATTGTTGGTAAAACCCGCCCCTACAAACCTTTAAACTTGCTCTCATTCTCCCTCATCTTCTTTAAAATCTTCTGGATCTGCTTCAGCTTCCGCTTCCGCAAAATCAACCTTCTCATAAATATCTGCCAGAGGGACTTCAACCTGAAACGAACTGAAAGTTAGCGCTGCATCTTCTTCATCGTACATCCTATAAGACCAACGCTTATTTTCTTGCTTAACATACTGCTCGATAAACATCTGATTCTGGTCAAGCAAAATATATTCTTGAAAGCTGGGAATTGTTTGATAAGCTCTAAATTTATCGCCTCGATTGTAACCCTTAGTCGATTTCGATAAAACTTCAATAATGACTTGAGCATTGGTAATAGTATCTTTCCGGTTATTGTAATATTCCGGTTGACCAGCAATTACCATCACATCCGGATAGGTAAAGCGTTTGATTTTAGGTATCCACAAGCGCACATCACCGATGAAAACCTCATAATCTTGTCCTCGCAGTTGCAAGGTCAAGGCAATTAACATATTTCTAGCGATCCGATTGTGATTTGTGGTTCCACCCGTCATCGGTACGATCTTCCCATCATGATATTCGCTTTTGTATTCGGCGGTTTCTTCCAGTGCTAAATATTCCTCTGGGGTGTAGTAGCGCTTTTCTGTTGCTTGTAGAGTAGCTGTCATGGTTATGTTGCCCCAACTTAGCTCTTGTCTTGCTTCTAGTTTAACATCAGAGAATTTAACACATTATTATTCGACATAAAGGTGCGATCGCCCAACATCCCCCAATCATAATTTGCCAAGCGATCGCAACCCATATCCTTCCACAAATACAACAGTTATTTTCAATCATATTCGTTGTCCAAATCGGGCAATTCAGTCAATACTTGATCTGAATATTTAGTCAAAATGCTCATGACTTTACCAGGAATACGAGCGCGTTGCAAAGAACTCCATTCGTACAGTTGAGCATAGCCCATTGCAAATAGCTTGTGCCGCTCTCGAATTACCCTTTGACGAGAACCAATCAGCAACACTCTCAAAGGATCGCGGTCATCGCCTGAACTTGGGCTAGGATTCGGCGTTGTAGGAGTTTCGTTAATACCAGACAGGTAGTCTTCTTTCATTGCTAGTCAACCTTTTACGAATTATTTAAGACTGATGTAACAGCTTTTAAACTGAGGAGTTAGACATTCTATCTGCTCAGTTTATCCAAGTTGGCTGAAATTAAAAACAGCATTCTTATTCCAGTAAATTACTGGCAATATTCAGCTATGCGTTTGTTAATATCAGCATTTTTGTGGATATGTCCAGATTAGGCGAAAGATTCACAGAAATCAATTGTCATATCAATGATATTTATCAATACCCATCGTACTAGCATCTTGACAATTGGCAGCATGTACACAACAGCAGCACTTTGACACAATTAGAAGTATGGGAAGAGTAGGAAAAGCACTGAAGCAGGTGTTGAAAAGTTACGGCATTAGCCAAAACAAGCTGGCGATCGCAATGGAAATTGCTCCAGCCAATGTGAGCCGTTGGGTCAATGAAGTGAGAGATCCAACGGGAGATGTCATTTTTGAGATTAAAAGCGGTTTGGAAAAACTTGACCCAGAAGCGGCTGAACAGTTCGTAAAGCTCTACATGTACAACTCAAGCATAGATAGCGAGTAATATCACGTCCTTAAGCAGCGGTTGTATAACTGCTAATAGCTAATCGCTAATGGCTGCTTTCTGGCAATTGACAAGCTCGCAATTAGCAATTAGCCATCCATAAAAAATCAGGGAAACCCTGGAATACACCAGAATTTCCCCAATCTAAAATCTGCAATCTGAAATCTGAAATTATGCGATCGCAGCCATCTTCACATCGCTATTAGCCAACAACTCTTGCAACTCATCGGCATCAACAGTTTCCTTCTCAACCAACATATCAGCCAGTTGATCCAGAACCTGCTTATTAGTCACCAAAACATCTTTCGCCCGCTTATAAGCTTCCGCCACCAGCTTGCGAACCTCATCATCAATCACAGCAGCAGTGGCTTCCGAGAAATCTCGTTCCGCCATGATATCGCGACCGAGGAACATGTTCCCATTTTGACGACCCAAAGCGACTTGACCTAAGCGATCGCTCATGCCAAATCTTGTCACCATTTGACGCGCCACCCGCGCCACCTGTTGCAAGTCGTTAGAAGCACCAGTAGTAACTTCTTCGTCACCGAAGATAATTTCTTCAGCAACGCGCCCGCCTAAAGCGACAGCCATTTGATTTTGCAGGTAAGAACGGCTGTACAAACCAGAATCCAACCGATCTTCACTCGGCGTAAACCAAGTTAAACCACCGGCACGACCGCGGGGAATAATGCTAATCTTCTGCACGGGGTCATAATCTGGCATCAACGCACCCACAAGGGCATGACCAGCTTCGTGATACGCCACCAAAGTCTTGCGTTTTTCGCTCATTACGCGGTCTTTCTTCTCCGGACCAGCCAATACGCGGTCAATCGCGTCGTTAACTTCATCCATCGAAATTTCGGTCAAATTGCGACGCGCAGCCAAAATCGCCGCTTCGTTGAGCAAGTTAGACAAATCCGCGCCAGTAAAACCAGGAGTCCGACGGGCAATCTTTTCTAGATCCACATCCTTCGCCAAAGTCTTACCGCGGGCGTGGACTCGGAGAATTTCCAACCGTCCGCCGTAATCTGGACGATCTACGACAACTTGACGGTCAAACCGACCCGGACGCATTAAAGCTGCATCTAGCACGTCAGGACGGTTCGTAGCGGCAATAATAATGATGCCAGTATTGCCTTCAAAGCCGTCCATTTCGGTCAATAACTGGTTGAGGGTTTGTTCCCGTTCATCGTTACCGCCGCCTAAACCGGCACCCCGCTGACGACCAACGGCGTCAATTTCATCGATGAATACGATACAGGGCGCGTTGGTTTTAGCTTGTTCAAACAAATCGCGGACGCGGGAAGCACCCACACCCACGAACATTTCGACAAACTCAGAACCGGAAATCGAGAAGAAAGGTACGCCAGCTTCCCCAGCGACGGCGCGCGCGAGCAAAGTTTTACCCGTTCCTGGAGGGCCAACTAGCAACACGCCTTTGGGAATTTTCGCCCCAACGGCGGTAAAACGGTCGGCGTTTTTCAGGAAGTCAACAACTTCGTTAAGTTCCAGCTTGGCTTGGTCAATACCGGCAACATCCCCAAAGGTAACTTGAGTTTGGGGTTCCATTTGCACTCTGGCTTTCGACTTGCCAAAGTTCATTGCCTGAGAACCGGGGCCATTTTGGGCGCGGCGCAGCAAGAAGAACAATCCTACCAAAAGCAGGATGGGGAAGAACAAGCTGCTTAATGCCCTCAACCAAAAGGCATCATCGCTAGGAGGCAATACTTCAATATTGACCTTGTTAGCTGTGAGGATATTAATTAGATCCGGGTCGTTGGGGAGGTTGACCCAGATCGGCGTGCCGTCTGGAGCTTTAACGCGAGCTTTAGTGCGGTCGGCGGTGATGCTGACTTTATCTACCCGTTTTTCTTGAACTTCCTGAATGAACTGACTGTAGCGCCAGGTCTTGCTAGTCTGCGGTTGCTTGTCAAAAAATGCGGTGGCTAATGCAACCACTACAAGGGCTAGCAATGCGTACAGCCCTGCATTTCTCCATTGTTTATTCACCTTTAGTCAATCCTCCTAGCTTTTATCATCCAGGACTTTTTGTAATTACCTTGTGTTAA
>DNGG01000468.1:8408-17775 GCA_003486675.1 Cyanobacteria bacterium UBA11372 | reverse complement strand
TCTTTGCTTTTGGAAACTAATCGATCTGTGGAAGAAATTGCCACAGCAGTAGGTTATTCCTATACGGGATGTTTCTTTCGACAGTTTCGTCTCAGTTTTGGGATAGCTCCTAAAGCTTGGCGCAAGACACAACTAGAACGACAATCGGCTAATAGTGGGTAGGGTATTTTATCCATCAAGAACGAAGCAAGAGGACAATAAAATGGGATCTCCCGTACCCAGGGTGATAAATTTATCTAATAATTTGTAGGTTGGGTTGAGCAATAGCGAAACCCAACGTTCTATGCTAATAAGTTGGGCCCTTGGAACGAAACCCAACCTACAACCTTTATGCACACAGCTTTTCACATGATTTATCAGATTTTATTATCACCTCAACTACGGGAGATCCAATCCAATAAAGAGGCGGGCAATACGTCCCACCCCACAAGAAGAATGGAAAAATTGACTGTTAAATTAGATGCGTAGCAGCCGATCATGTCCTGTTGTATCAACATCGCGCGGGGGGCGGGTTTATTAATACAATTCGCTTGGCATCAAAATTAACTGGTAAAACCCGCCCCTACAAAACAATTAACTGTGCCAGCAAGATGCGAGCCAAGAAACTTGGGGAACGATCGTGACTGCGCGAATTACTGAAATCAGAAAGCAAATAGGTCAACTGAGAAAGCAAACAGCCGTTTCGCTTGCGGAAAACACCAAAATATATGCGCGAATTACTGAAATCAGAAAGCAAACGGGCTTCAGGAGAAAGTAAATTGTCATTTGGCTTGCGGAAAATACCAAAATGAATGAGCGAATTACTGAAATGAGAAAGCCAACAGGCTTGATGAGCAAGCAGATCGCCTGTTTTCTTAATGTTTCGGCTGTCTGTCTCATTGCATCAAGATGATAATTATCTGTTTAGTTGGATGCGATCGCACCTAGACGAGAAAAAAGGCTGCGTAGGCAGCCTTTGTTTAACTAGCCGCGCCTTCAGGCGTTAGGCAGTGGGTGAGTGCGTTTCAGGAATAGAGCGATCGCAACGGTAACACAAAGCAAAGCTGGGATGGCGGAAGGTTCGGGAACCGATTTCACGCCCAGTGCCGTAATAGCTTTGTCCCCGCGAATCATGCCAAAACCATATCTGGAGTCGAAGCCAGACGAAGGGCTAACAGCCGTATTTCTCAGAACGCTATAGATCTCAGTGGGTGTTGCAGTTGGCTTAGCTTGCAGTAACAGCGCAGCCACCGCAGCCGTATATGGAGCCGACGCAGAAGTACCAAACAAAGTGAAGAAACCTGGCTCGATATCGCGACGAGAGCCTCCACTCAAGTTGAACGAAATTGGTAGCGCGTCGGGAGCCACAACATCAGGCTTGAACAAACCAGAATTGCCTTGGGAAGAAAAGGGTTCTATTTGCCCCTGCTCTACAACAACACCAAACGCTCGGTTGAAATATGATGGCGCGTTCCCATAGTAAACGGCACCAACAGTTACCGCATTTGGGTTATTTGCGTGTCCATATATTGGGAGATTGGGAAAATCATTAGCAGCATCAGTGAAGTAGGAAATCCCTTGATTGAATACCCCATTAATTGCTTGGTTAATCGGTCCGTTTGGAGGCTCCAAATCTAACAGATCTAAAGGTGCATCAGGAGTATTCTCAGGAATATAACCAACATCATCCACGATAATATCTGCCCCAGCAGCCGCCAGAGCCTGAATCCCTTGAGCGAATTCATTCGCGCTGCCCACACCTGTGTGGAAGAGCAAGTTAGCCCCCGGAGCCACAGCATGGATCAGTTGCGCTAGGGCACGCCCTTCATCTGTCGCACCAGGCTGAGCAAAGTCTTTTAGCACTTTAACGTTAGATGGTAGATAGCCATTGGCGATGTTAGTTGCATAGGTATCCAAATTGCCAAAGGTGTCGAATGTTTCTGCGGTGCTGAAGCTATCGGATAGGAAACCGATGGTGATTCCGGTGCCATCTAGATTGTAGCGATCGCGCAAAACATCAACCCCTGTAGCTTTAGCTGCCGATTCAATCGGTAGAGTGAAGGTAGCAGCTTGCACCACGGCAACGAAGCTGCCGAATGCAGCAGTCGTTGCGATCGCACCTGAAGTAACAATTCTTTTGAGGAATTTCAAATCTCTCATAATGTTATATGAATTCTGATGAAAGTAAACCCAGTGAACCCAGAATAATTTTATCTCAGGACTCACTAGGTTAGAACAACTTGAAGCTATTGGTAGTTAGTCGCTTGCTGAACTTAAGCTTACGCTAAGTTATTACCGTTGCGAAGCCAAGACCAAGGAATGCAAGGTCTAGGAAAAGTAAATGACTTTATGAAACAAACACCACCTGCCACTGCCTCCAGTGCTTCGTCAGATAATTCTCCTTCAGTAGCAGTTGAATCCGGGTTATTTGGAAGTACTAAGTAAACTTTGTTTGGAGTTTCCTCGATCGCTTCGATTTCCAAGTCATTTGGCAGTTTTTCTCCTGACTCTTTGGCAAAAACTGCCTTGGGATTGCTGAGCAACTCTTGCTTGAAGTTTTCATCTTCCAATGCCCGTTGGATTAGCTTTTGCTCGAACTCGAACCGGGTGTTCATGGCTTGAGAGATGATTTGTTTCATTTGTTCGTGCATTTTATTTTCTCCTTACTATCTTCTGTCAACCTGGTCTTGACACTAACCAGAGTATCGAGGATAAAATAGACCGGCAATTCAATTTCTTTAGGACTGCACCAAAATAAATCAGAGTCAATCAAACCTAAAAAAATGCCACGGATACCGAAAGAAATTGAATTGCGAGTTGCAGCTAGTCTCGTTTAAGCTAAAAGTCTAGATCTGTAGCTTTAGCTGCCGATTCAATCGGTAGAGTGAAGGTAGCAGCTTGCACCACGGCAACGCAGCTTCCGAATGCAGCAGTCGTTGCGATCGCTCTGATAAAAAAACTATAAAATTACATAAAAGTCAACGGTTAACTAACGAAAGTAAACCCAGTGAACGCAGAAACATTCTTTGTCAAGGCTCACTGGGTTAGAAAAGTTTGCATTTACTTCTGATGACGGCGTACTAAACTTACGCTTACGCTAAGTCGTTGGCGTTCCTCACAGCAGACCAAACGTAGCACTTGTTCGTCCCAATACAAACTATAGATCCAAACTTACAAATACCACCACCTGCCACCGCCTCTAGTGCTTCCTCAGATAACTCATCCTCAGCCGTAGTCATTTGAGCCGGGTTAGTTGGCAGTACCAAGTAAACTTTGTTTGGAGTTTCTTGGATGACTTCGATTTCCAGGTCTTTTGGCAGTTGTTCTCCTGACTCTCTTGCATAAACTGCCTTGGGATTGCTGAGCAATTCTTGCTTGAAGTTCTCATCTTCCAAAGCTCGCTCAATTAGCTGACGCTCGAATTCAAACCGGGTGTTCATGGCTTGAGAGATGATTTGTTTCATTTGTTCGTGCATTTTATTTTCTCCTTACTATCTTCTGTCAATCTGGTCTTGACACTAACCAGAGTATCGAGCATAAAATAGACCGTCAATTCAATTTCTTTAGGACTGCACCAAAATAAATCAGAGTCAATCAAACCTAAAAAAATGCCACGGATACCGAAAGAAATTGAATTGCGAGTTGCAGCTAGTCTCGTTTAAGCTAAAAGTCTAGATCTGTAGCTTTAGTTGCCGATTCAATCGGTAGAGTGAAGGTAGCAGCTTGCACCACGGCAACGAAGCTTCCGAATGCAGCAGTCGTTGCGATCGCTCTGATAAAAGAACTATAAAATTACATAAAAGTCAACGGTTAATTAACGAAAGTAAACCCAGTGAACGCAGAAACATTCTTTGTCAAAGCTCACTGGGTTAGAAAAGTTTGCATTTACTTCTGATGACGGCGTACTAAACTTACGCTTACGCTAAGCCGTTGGCGTTGCGAAGTAACCAGCTAAACGGAAGGCACTTATTTCCCCATGACCCAAATATGCAGATACCACCAGCCACCGCCTCTAAAGCTTCGTCAGATAATTCTCCTTCAGTAGCAGTTGAAGCCGGGTTATTTGGAAGTACTAAGTAAACTTTGTTTGGAGTTTCCTGGATGACTTCGATTTCCAGGTCAGTTGGCAGTTGTTCTCCTGACTCTCTTGCATAAACTGCCTTGGGATTGCTGAGCAATTCTTGCTTGAAGTTCTCATCTTCCAAAGCTCGCTCAATTAGCTGACGCTCGAATTCAAACCGGGTGTTCATGGCTTGAGAGATGATTTGTTTCATTTGTTCGTGCATTTTATTTTCTCCTTACTATCTGAGGTCAACCTTTGATTGACACTAACCAGAGTATCGAGGATAAAATAGACCGTCAATTCAATTTCTTTAGGGCTGCACCAAAATAAATCAGAGTCAGCAAATCACCTTTGTTTCTCTGAAAAACGAGAGAACGCAGCCAGAAACCCGCGCCAGAAACCGGGTTTCTGGCGTAAGTCCTGAAACCTAAAAAAATGCCAGGGATACCGAAAAAAATTGCATTGCGCGTTGCAGCTAGTCTCCTTTAAGCTAAAAGTCTACATATTGTCTGACTAAAGGCCATGAAACTTACACAGGAAGATTTAATCCAAATAGTCGAGCAAGCTAGTACGCTTACGGAACAATTGAGCAATTCCTTTATCCCAGATGAGACAACAATTAACGAACAGTTGATTAAGTCACGCTGGGAAACTTGGTGTCAAGTTGTCGCACAAGGAAACTCAGAAAAGTTTGCCAAACGCCTCGCTTGGGATGGCTTGGATTCTAACTCGGTGGATACTGTTTTTGGCTCGGTTCGTCTCGCCGATACACAACAACTTCCTGTTTGGGCAGAAACTTTGCGGGAAGCTTTGCAAACCGACTGGGAAATAGCTTATGCAGGTGCGTCTCGCTGTCTGGATGCCGAAAAGCCAATTCCCTTTGAAGAAGTTTATCTGCCCTTTGTTTATGTAGCGCGGCAGAAACTCATTGCACAGGTTGGTGCAAATTTGCAACGGCTGTCCCAAGCAGTTTGCATAACTCTAGAACGTCAACTGTTAGTGCAGTTAGCATCTCTTTGCATCCCGGCTCTAGAACTTGAGTTTTCACTATTTAAAGCCCTGAAGCAATCTGCTTTCAGCTTCTTATGGGGACGACTGCAAGAAGGTGGCTCTAATCAGCAGTACCTAAACTTTGTTAAAGACTTGAAAGCAGGCAAGCTACTGTCCTTTTTCCAGAAATACAGCGTCTTAGCTCGCTTGGTGGCGATGACGATGGATCTCTGGGTAGAAGAAAAAGCCGAATTTCTCCAGCGATTAGCATCAGATTTGCCAATCATTCAACAAACGTTTCAACAAGATACAGATGAAATCGTTGATATTAAATTGAATCTCTCCGATCTTCACAATAGGGGACGCTCGGTAATTGCTCTCACCTTTGCCTCTGGATTAAAACTCGTATACAAACCCAGAAGCTTAGGTTTGGAATCTGCCTATTTTCAGTTATTAGATTGGTGCAATCGGCAGGAAGTTTTGCTGCCATTCAAAATAGTCAAAGTTATTGACTGTAAAACTTATGGCTGGATGGAATATGTAGAACATTTACCCTGTGCAGACGCAGCAGCAGCACAGCGCTACTACCAGCGTGCCGGGATGGTTTTGTGCTTACTTTACATGCTGCAAGCAACAGACTTTCATCAGGAAAATTTGATTGCTAGTGGCGAACATCCGGTATTAATAGACTTGGAAACAATTCTACAGCCAGTGGCTTGTGAAATTGACCCCAAAATTGAGGAAGTGGGAGGAGCGCGATATCAGGCGAGTCAACAATTTTTTGACTCGGTGCTGCGAAGTGGATTGCTTCCTAGATGGGAATTTGGACCAGGAGGAAAGGCTGAAGATATTAGTGGTTTGGGGGGAGTTGGCGAGGAAATTTATATTCGCAAGCAAAAGTGGCAGAATATCAATACTGACAGCATGGCACTAAAGTATGAATCTGAAATACTGCCAGCCGAAGCTAATACACTTTTCCTCAATGGCGTCACTTTATCACCTAACGATTACGTTGATGAAATTGTAGATGGTTTTCGACAGATGTATCAGTTTCTGTCAGAACGGCAAGAAGTGCTTTTAGCGACTGATAGTCCTTTAGCAGTCTTTGCCGATCAGAAAGTACGGTTTTTGTTTCGCAATACCCAAATCTACGGTGATGTTTTAAATAAAGCCCTCAACCCCAAATACCTACAACATGGTGTAGACCACAGTATTCAATTAGATGTGCTAAGTCGGGCAGTTTTAGCAGCCGATAACAAGCCCCCGGTTTGGTCGCTTCTAGCATTGGAATTACATGCTTTAGAACAAATGGATATTCCTTACTTTGTTGCTGATTCTAGCAGCAAAGATCTGACAATAACCCCCGTAGTAATTGAGGGATATTTCAAAGAACCTAGCTATGAGCGGATGATTTCTCGTCTGCGGCAGCTGAATGATGCAGATTTAGCCCAGCAAATTTCGATTATTCGGGGTTCTTTTTGTTCCCGAATTGCTCGCAGCATGACCAATATTACGCCGAACAGTCCAGGTTTAGATTTAGATGCAATAGCTCCTTTAACACCAGCACAACTGGTACAGGAAGCAATAGAAATTGGCAAACAAATGCGACAAAGAGCAATTTACGCTGCCGATAGCGTTACCTGGATTGGTATGGGATACCTGCCGCAGGATCAGCGGTTGCAACTTCAACCCTTGGGGTATGGTTTGTACGACGGTGTTTGCGGAGTTGCTGTATTTTTAGCAGCGGTAGCAAAAATTACTGGTGATGCCGCATTTCGAGATTTAGCACTCAGCGCCTTGCAAGATCTGAGAAAAACCTTGCAGGAAACAGACCCCAATTCTCAGCGTAAATTTATCAAGCAAATCGGTATCGGTGGAGCTACTGGATTAGGGTCTATTGTTTATACTTTGGTACGAGTCAGTCAATTTTTGGATGAACCAGAACTTTTGGATGTTGCGAAACTTGCAGCATCGTTAATAACTCAGGAAAGTATTGCGAACGACAAGCAATTCGACATCATAGGTGGAGCTGCTGGAGCAATACTGGGATTGCTGAGTTTATATCAAGCCAAACCAGAGCCATCTGTTCTAGATCAAGTCCAAGCCTTGGGTTATCACCTACTGATTAATCGCACTAAGGACGATTCTGGATTTAGAGCTTGGGCAACCCTAGAAGGCAAGTTAGCGACGGGATTTTCTCATGGTGCGGGAGGTATTGCCTATGCCTTATTGCGATTGTATAAAACTACCCAAGAAACAGATTTTCTGGAAGCGGCTGAGGAAGCGATCGCCTACGAATGCAGTTTATTTTTCCCCAGCGCTGGAAATTGGGCAGATGTGAGGGAGGATAAGCCTTCTTTTATGACCAGTTGGTGTCATGGCGCACCTGGAATTGCTTTAGGTCGTTTGGGAGGTTTAGAGATTTTGGATACAAAAGAAATTCGGCAAGAAATTGCCGTTGCTATCAAAACAACTCAACAGTTTGGTTTACAAAATCTCGACCATCTCTGTTGCGGTAATTTTGGCAGGATGGAGGTGTTATTGCTGGCAGCTTGCAAGTTGTCGCTGCCAGAAGTTGGGAATATTGTGCAAAAACAGGCAGCATGGGTTGTAGCAAGGACAAAGCAAGTTGGTGCTTTTTATCTGTTTCCCGAACTGTCTGGAGAGGTTTATAACCCTGGTTTCTTTCAAGGGACGGCTGGAATTGGTTATCAAATACTAAGACTGGCGTATCCAGAATCATTTCCTTCTGTGTTGTTATGGGAGTAATATCATGTCCCTTGGCAACGGTTGTGTAACTGCTAATAGCTAATAGCTAATCGCTAATGGCTCCTCTCTAGCAATTGACAATTAGCAATTAGCAATTTGAAATCTAAAATCTAAAATCTAAAATTGCAATGAAGCACTTACATCGGTTACTTTACCCACCCGCATGGCCTATAGCTGTCAAACTTTCGGTAGCACTTTTGTGTGCAGCGCTCGCACCGATGAGTTTCACTGCCTATTACAATCTGCAACGGAGTTTGCAGAGTCTGGAGGCTAGCGAATACCGCAAACTGGAACTGTTAGCCACCAGTACCGCGAGTCGTCTTGACCAACTGATTGTTGATATTCAACGCATTGTTGTCCAAGTCAGCAGCGATCGCAATGTCGTAGGTTTCCTCGTTTCTACCCCCCCTGCAAAGCGAGAAACTCTGCGCCAAGAATTGCAACAGACACTCTCGAACATCTTTCGATCTCACCCGGACTTTGATGCGGTTTTTCTCATGGACAAATCGGGTAGATGTGTCGCTTCTACCGATAGAAAATTTGTCGGTCAAAACTACGCCTTCCGCGAATATTTTACACAAGCAATTGGGGGACGATCTTATGTGTCTAGCATCCTCGTGGGTGAAACGAGTAAACGAGCAGGGCTGTTTTTATCTCATCCGGTGCGATCGCCCAAAGGAGAAATTGTGGGGGTAACGGTACTCAAGATTAAAGGAGAAAATATCTGGGCGATCGCAAATACTTTGCAGCTAGGTTCCTCTAGCTATGCCTTCCTTATTGACCAACATGGGGTGATTATTAGCCATCGCGATCGCTCGCTGCTCTACCATAGCCTCAACCCCTTACCGCCCCATACCCTAAAGCAGGTTTTGACTGACAGGCGTTACGGTCAAAATCAAATTAAAAGTTTAAATATTCCACAGTTAAAGGTAATGGTAATGGCAACAGAACCAGGTCATACCAGCTATCGTTCTCCCCCGACGCAGATACCCCGTATAGTTGGCTTTGCACCCCTGCAAGTGCAACCTTGGGTATTGGGGGTCAGCCAACCCAAAACACAATTTGCCGCTCCTTTAAATCGCCTGATTTGGCAACACGGTAGGAGTGTAATAATTGTCGGTTCAATTACAGCAATAATAGCCCTGCTCCTAGCGCGGAGTATTTCACGACCCATTCGCGCTCTCACAGCCGCAGCGCAAGCACTCGAACAAGGAGATTTCAATCCACAAGCATTGGCTTTTGTGTCTCGAAATCATGACGATATGGGACAGCTTGTGCGTGTTTTTCTCCAAATGGCTTCTGAAGTGAAGGCTAGAGAGCAGAATCTCAAACAGCAAGTAGTAGCTTTACGAATTGAAATCGATCAAACTAAAAGAGCCAAAGATTTTATGGAAATTACTGAAAACGAACACTTTCGGCAGTTGCAGACAAAAATCCAAAAACTCAGAACCAAAGCGATCGCCAAGCCCGAAACTGAGACAGAATACTTCGAGAGATTGCAGAATCAAGTGCAATCTTTACGCGAGCGATCGCTGTAGAGGCTAATGGCTAATGGTTAATGGCTAA
>DNGG01000468.1:0-8176 GCA_003486675.1 Cyanobacteria bacterium UBA11372 | reverse complement strand
TAATGGCTAATGGTTAATGGCTAATCGCTAATGTCAGTAAAAATCCTATATTAGCAATTAGCAATCAGCAATTAGCAATGAGCAATTAGCAATTCCAAAATCTAAAATCCAAAATGTTATGTCATCAGATGAATTAATATCGCGAGAAGAAGTACTGGAGGGTTTACCAGCCAAACGAGCGAATACGCTGCTATTTTTAATCGAAAGTCGAACAGCGCAGATCGTGGCGCGATCGCGGGTAGAATTTTCCCTCACCTCACAAGCAGCCAACGAGCGCGATCTGGCTTTCCTGGAAGCCTTTGCTTTAGGAAATGCACCACCACTCCACCCCACCATCCAGCAACTGGAACGCTACGCCAACCAATGGCTTTCCCTCGTACCGCAAAACCCCAAATTAAAAGCCGCCATTGCTCACGCACTCGGTGAGAAATACACTTTCACCTATCAAGCAGTGCCTAATATTCGGGCAAGTTTATGTTTGGATGAGAAAGCAGTACAAGTCGCTTTTTCTCGCCTGTACAGAAGACAGCTAGCGAGAATTTTTGCCTCCAAACTGTCGCTAATCGAACAGTGGCGCTGGAGGTGGACGGCAACGCAAGAGCGCATAGAGTCTCTACCTCCTTTCTGGTTGGCATCCTTAATCACCGTTGCTCTCGGTTTACCCCAAGCTTTCTTAGCCTTACCCATCGCTGTAGCCGATATCGGCCCCTTGGCTACGGTTGGATTCCTAGTAATTATCGGCACTATCAATATACTGACGATGGCTTGCATGGCAGAAGCGGTGGGTCGCAGCGGAGACTTTCGTTACGGCAATCCCTTTATCAAACAATTAGCAGCCAACTATTTAGGCAATGCTGGTTCATTTATACTTTCACTAGCCGTAGCTATCCGTGTTTTCCTCATAGCCCTAGCTTGTTATATCGGTTTGTCGGCTACGATGGCAAACTTCACCCACATACCAGCAGCACTGTGGGCGGTGTTGCTTTTCTGGGCTGGATTGTACCTACTTTCGCGTCCATCGCTCAACTTCACGGTTGCTGTAATGGTATTGCTGGCAGCCATTAACGTTAGTTTGCTGCTCGTTCTGTCGCTGTTAGCCTTCCGCCACGTGCAACTGGAAAACCTTTTGTATATAAATTTACCTTTCCTCAACGGTCAAACTTTCCAACCCTGGATGTTACAGCGAGTTCTCGGTGTTAGCCTAATGCTCTATTTCGGACATGTGTATGTGGGTGAATGTGCAAAGCTGATACTGCCTCGCGACCCTAGCGCTTCGTCCCTAATCTGGGGTAGCGTGGCGGGAACTGCTTTTTTAACCGTTTTATTTTGCATTTGGGTATTGGCAGTCAACGGAGCAGTAGCGCCCCAGTTACTAGCGGGACAGTCAGGCACCATCCTAGAACCACTTGCACAGCAGGTTGGTCCCATCGTCCCGGTTTTGGGAGCAGTGTTAGTCACGCTTTTGTTGGGAATGGCTTGGCTTCGCAGTTCGAGTTTGCTAATCAATCTAACCAGGGAGTGGTTACCCAGCCGACCTCACCCCGTCTTAATGCTGCCTCGCCACCAGGGAACGTTGATATTGCACCCTCGCGGCAACCCCAGTCGCGTTCCCCATATGGGTATAACCTACCTGGGACTGGAAAAAAATCAGCCAAAGTTTCGCTTAGATATCCAGTCAAGCGGCAACATCCATCAAGTAGAGATAACCGTTATCGAGCATTGGGAAATTAAACAGCTATTTGAACAATTCCCAGCGCTGCACAAATGGGACACTCGTCTAAGGCTAGAAATACAGTCGGCTAATCAAGATAGCGCCTGTCTGCAAGTTACCTCACCAATGGTTCTAGCCTACGAAGGAAAATTAAAACCGGAGGTCAACAATGCCGTTCGCAAACAAGAGAGTCAAACTATACGACGGTTCTGGACAATCTGGCTCCGAGAGCGTCATTTTCTCCTATCTATTAGCCCGCTAGTGCTAGTTTTGCTGCTAACAGAGTGGCTTTTCCTAAATGGTATCCCATCTTTCACAGGAGTACTCGCATTTGCTGGTGTACTCGGTAACACGCTTGTGGGTGGTATTTTCCCAGTTTTGCTGTTAGTTTCTAGTCGGCAGAAAGGCGAATTAATGCCTGGAGTCGTTTTCCAAATTCTCAACCATCCATTTTTCAGCATCGGCATCTACAGCCTCTTTTTAGCCATCTTGTTCGTTCACGGTTTGTTCATTTGGGAAAATTCTCTAGCGCGGATCGGTGCATTATGCATTGCCGGGGTGTCCCTAGGAGCCACCCTGGTCATGCAGCGCTGTGGAGCCTTCGCTTCTCGCGTGGTTGTAGAGTTGCGAGAAGATCGGCATCCAGGAGGCGAATTTGTCTTCACAATTACTACCGGCGGACAACCAAAGATAGCCGAAGTGCGTCTGGGATATGACTCTGGCGAACAACTTTACCAAGCCGCTACGGTCGAAATTCCATCACTTGAATCCCTCCGCTATGCCATCTTTCGCCTACCAACCCACCAGGAAAAAGAACTAAGAGTATGGGCGCACAAAAGTAGCTCCAGCAGCGACTCTAAAAGCCTATCTGCACTTGTAGAAATAGAAAATGGAAACAAAAATATGCAGTTCGACTTAAAACTATCCGGCGGCAGAGTTTTGCTACCTCTAATTAGCAATGCCTGTAGATTGAAAATCGCATTTCCCGAACCATCTTCATCTTGAAAAAAGGGGCGTTTCTTTTGTGAAAAACTCTCTTTCTTCTTTCTCTGCGTTCTGGATGCTAATAGCTAATCGCTAATGGCTGCTCTGGAGGCAATTGAAAAGCTGGCAATTAGCAATTAGCAATTAGCAATTAGCCATCCATACACTACCCATACCAGAAAATCTAAAATCAAATGACAACTTGGAGGAAAAATATGACTCAGATTATAGCTATTCACTCATTCCGTGGCGGAACTGGCAAATCAAACATACTTGCCAACCTAGCAGCCACTATGGCGCGTGGGGGAAAACGAGTAGGTATTGTCGATGCCGATATCCAATCACCAGGGATTCACATTCTTTTCGGTTTAAACGAGGAAAAAATAAACTATTCGCTCAATGACTATCTTTGGGGACGCTGCGACATTAAAGACACCGCCTACGACGTTACCCATACTCTGATGGCGGAGTCAGGGGAAACAAGTACGGTCAACGGCAAACTCTACCTAATTCCGTCTAGTATTAAAGCGGGTGAAATCGCCAGAATTCTGCGCGAGGGGTATGACGTAGTGCTACTTAACGATGGCTTTCAAGAACTCAGCCGCTGTCTAAAGTTGGACTACCTATTCATTGATACTCACCCCGGTCTTAACGAAGAAACCTTACTTTCCATCGGGATTTCTAATGTTGCGATCGTTATCTTACGTCCAGACAGCCAAGACTTTCAAGGAACCGCCGTAACTCTAGATGTAGCTCGCAAGCTGAAAGTACCAAAAATACTGTTAGTGGTGAATAAAGTGCTACCAGCTTTAGATTTTGCCGACTTGAAAAAACAAGTAGAGGCAACTTACAATGCTCCGGTAGCCGGGATTTTGCCCCTGTCGGTAGAGATGGTGCAGCTAGCTAGCAAGGGTATATTCTGCTTGCGTTACTCCGATCATCCCATCTGTCAGACGGTGAAAGGAATTGCCCAGCAAATTTTCAACTTGGAGTGAAAAATTGCCCATGAATAACCAACAATTTCGTGCTGATGTTCTTACCTACTTTGGAGCCAGTGCTGCCTCTGTAGAGGAACTATTGGCATACAACGAAAACGTTTTTCATCGCCATAAGTTAACCCATCAGGTCAAATTTCCCCTGGCACCGGAAACTCATGTCTCAGCTTGGGAGGAATACGCCGTTGCAGCTAAAGAAATAGGAGCATTTGAAGTACTCAAACAGCGGTTAGTGCAGTTACAATTTCCGATTCAGGAAGGTATTAGCCAGACCTCGTCGTATCGTGCTGCTACCCGTAGAGGTGTGCCAACCGATAGCATAGCAGAGGCAACAGGTTTAGTTTTAAACCAACCTGAGAAACTTCAGTTATTCATACATCAAAGCCTAGCCGGAGCCATCCCAGTTTTACTAGCTGGGAACCGAGAAAACTTTGTTTCTCTAGTACAAGCGCTAACGATGCGAAATGAACCACTACCAGTTCCGGCTTCTATGGGAGCCTGCATAGTCAGCGGGTTTAATAATTGGGATAGAATTCGCCAGTATCGGCAAAAATGGGAAGCAACAAATCCTGGTAATTGCGGTGAAAATAGTTGGCAAGAAGAATTCCAACAGCTAATACCGCAAAAGCAGCTTTATCAGGATAGGTTCATTATTTTGAGCGACGGTGTTTATAGTGGCGTTTCCGCCAAGGATATGGGTTTAGAGGAGTACCAATGGCAGCAGCTATCGCCGATTATTCGCTTGGAACATGAGTGTACCCACTACTTCACCTATCGCATGTTTAACTCGATGCGAAACAATATATTCGACGAATTAATTGCCGATTATATGGGCATTGTTGCCGCTTGTGGGTACTATCGATCTGACTGGTTCTTGCGCTTTTTAGGGTTAGAGTCGTTTCCCAATTACCGAGAGGGAGGCAGGCTACAAAACTACCGGGATGAGCCACCCATTTCTGATGGGGCTTTTAAGATTTTACAGGCTTTGGTAAAGGCAGCCGCAGAAAATTTGAGCCGCTTTGATACTCAATATATCAGTGAGTTGAGAGATAGTAATCTTCATAGTCAGTTTCATGTGTTGATGAGTTTGACCTACTTAACATTGGAAGAATTGGCTTCTCAACAATCTACCTGTCTGATCCAAGGAATTTTAGATAAATTGCTGCCTTTAATGGCGCCAAAAACAAAGGTGATGCGTCAATCTCGCGACTGGAAACCTAGGATTTTTCGGAGAAACCGGGTTTTTTTGATTAACAAAACATAGAGGGATTCAGTGATGACAGAAGTTTTACTCAAAGAATTAACCAACAGTGACATCGATTGGTTGATCTCTACAGGTCGTCGGCGCGAAATCGCTCCTGGTACTGTACTCATCCAGGAAGGACAAACTACCGATTCTCTACATATCCTTTTGGATGGAATGTTAACAGTTACCGTCTCCCAATCTGGGGGGAATCCTCTGGCACGAGCCTTTGCAGCAATCGAGGGTAGTGAAACTACAGAGCGGGAGATTAGTAGATTATACAGCGGTGAGCTTGTGGGAGAAATCCCCTTTGTCAGTGTCCGTCCAATTTCTACGACTGTTAAGGCGGTGGAAAAGTCGCTTTTGATGTCGATTTCTCAGCAGCAATTGGCGGCAAAATTGCAGCAGGATGTGGGTTTTGCAGCGCGATTTTACCGCGCGATCGCTATTCTACTTTCTGATAGACTGCAAAACCTGATCGAGCGGTTTGGTCGGAGCAATCTCGCACAAGGTCAACCACTCAAAGATGTTCTATTTATCTTGGGGGAATTGCATGATAGCGACCTTGATTGGATGATGGCTTGTGGAACTCAAAAACATATTCCGGCTAACACTATACTCATCCATGAAGCAAGACCAGTAGATGCACTTTATATCATTCTGAGTGGAACAATGTCTCTGTCTGTTTCTCAGAGCAAAAGCAATCCCTTAACTCGTGCTTTTGCGGCGATAGAGGGTGGTGAAATTCCCAGTCGAGAAATAGCAAGATTATCTAAAGGCGAGATCGTGGGAGAAACACCTTTCATTGATGGTCGTCTACCCGCTGCAACTGTCACGGCGCTTGAAGACTCATTTGTTTTGTCAATTCTTAGACAACAGCTAGCAGCAAAATTGCAGCAGGATGTAGGATTTGCATCTCGTTTTTATCGAGCGATCGCAATTTCGCTTTCCCATAGATTGCAGGGAACTATTGGTCGCCTTAGTTATAGTAGGCGAGTTTATAGTAAAGGTCAGTCCCTCGATGAAAATGTTGAATATGAAGATGAATTGAATGCCAATCTTTTAGACAGGGTGGCGCTGGCAGGAAAAAGGTTTAATTGGCTTTTGTTAAATTAACAAAATTACCACCCGGAATATAAGCGTAACTTCTGAAACATCAACCCTTGATTCAAATGTTAGAGCAAAAACACAATCTATTCCGTCAAGAATCTCTGGAACGCCTATCTTCCCCGGAAAGACTAGACCAACTGATGCAGGTGGTCAGTCCCAAAAGTTGGCTTCCTCTATCTACTTTAGGTTCCTTGGTGTTTGTAGCCATAGTTTGGAGTATATACGGACGCATACCCATCACAGTCGAGGGACGAGGCGTTTTAATTTATCCCCGTAAAGTTTTGGCACTCCAATCAAAAACACCAGGACAATTACTTAGTTTGAATGTCAAAGTTGGCGATTTTGTCAAAAAGGGTGATGCGATCGCCACAATTAACCAAGCCGATCTTCGCAAGCAATTGGAACAGCAACATGCTAAACTAACCGAACTAGAATCGCAAGACCGAGGCTTAGGTTCTGTGCAACAGCAACGCATAGAACAGGAAAAAATAGCAATTCAGCAGCAACGTCAGTACCTGCAACAACGCATCGCCGAATTTCAAGCTTTAACCCCTGTTTTAAAAGCCAAAAGCAGCGATTCTATTATCCAGCAACGCCAATACTTGCTCCAGCGGATCGCCGAATTTCAAACTTTATCTCCTGTTTTGAAAGCCAAAGGCAGCGATTCTATTATCCAGCAACGTCTGTACTTGCAACAACGCATTGCAGAACTTCAAACTACAACGCCTGTTTTGCAAGCCAAAAGCAGCGATTCTATTATCCAGCAACGGCAAAGCTTGCAACAACGCATTGCAGAACTTCAAGCTTTAACGCCAATTTTGCAGGCGAAAGCTAGGGATTCTATTCTCCAACAACGGCAAGGATTAGAGCAAACTCTGGAAAAAGTCAAAGCTATGAATCCCATTTTCCAAAAAAGAATGGAAATCCGCAGAAAGTTATTTGAAGAAGAAAAAGCTATCTCCAGCGATCTCGTTTTAGACGCACAACAGCAATATTTGCAAAACCTGGAAAAAATCTCTAATCTGGAAACTCAGTTAAAGGAACTAGATGTCAAACAAGCGCAGGAGGAAAAGTCTTATCGTGAAAACCTCAGCAGCATTTCCAATTTACAAACTCAGTTAAAAGATTTAGATGTCAAACAAGCGCAGGAGGAAAAGACCTATCGTGAAAACCTCGGCAGCATTGCTAATTTTCGCGCTCAGTTAAAAGATTTAGATGTCAAACAAGCGCAGGAGGAAAAGACCTATCGGGAAAACCTGGGCAGCATTGCTAATTTTCGCACTCAGTTAAAAGATTTGGATGTCAAACAAGCTCAGGAAGAAAAATCCTATCGGGAAAACCTGGGCAATATTTCCAATTTTCAAGCTCAATTAAAAGATTTGGATAGCAGAGAAGCAAATCTAGCTAAAGAAAGCTTGGAAACTGCAACGAATCGCACCAGAGAAATCCAAGAATTAAAGCGCGAAATCGCCAGACTAGAACTGCAATTAAACAATGAAAGTCAGATTATCAGTCAATACTCAGGACGCATTCTCGAAATCGCGGTTAACCCTGGAGAAGTCGTAAATGCAGGAACTCGCTTGGCGAGCATTGATGAGGAGAATAGCACAAGCAAGCTGGTAGGTGTCACCTATTTTCCGATCAAAGAAGGTAAAAAATTTAAACCAGGCATGAAAGTGCAAATTACACCCGAAACTGTAAAACGCGAACGCTTTGGTGGAATTGTTGGCACTGTCACGAGTGTTTCACCTTTTCCCATCACTAAAGAAGCAGCGATGAATTTAATCGGCAATCCCGAAATAGTAGCGGGTTTGGTATCTAATAAACAAGAGGGTGTAATGCAAGTATTCTCTGAACTAGAACCAGATTCTACAACTTTCAGCGGTTATAAGTGGTCTTCTTCCACGGGACCACAATTGAAAATTTCTCCTGGAACTACAACTGTTGTGAGAGTCAAAGTGGAAGAACGCGCTCCTATCACTTATGTTTTACCTATTTTGAGGTCTTTCAGTGGTATCTTCTAATTCAATGTCAGTAACGTTTATTAATCCTCTACCGGATCTGCAAAAACTGCTGCCAAATCGAGGTAAAAGGGTAAAGACTCCCACGCTTTTGCAAATGGAAGCGGTAGAG
>DNGG01000351.1:4410-4553 GCA_003486675.1 Cyanobacteria bacterium UBA11372 | reverse complement strand
AGAGCGATCGCTACCATCGGTGTAGTTTCTTCTAACAGTTTGTAAACCACACCGCTGCGTTGGAGATTTTGCATCGATGCTGGCACAATGGCAATCCCCATCTGTGCTGCTACCAAGCTGACAATCGTTTGCATTTGAGTTGC
>DNGG01000351.1:2579-4091 GCA_003486675.1 Cyanobacteria bacterium UBA11372 | reverse complement strand
CAGAGAGCGATCGCAACGACACCAATTCTCGATCGCAAAATGCATGAGTTTCTGGCAATGCCAAAATCAGCGGTTCAGAAAAAATAACTTCAGAAATTAAACCATCCTCTTCTACTGGAGGACGCACAAATCCAATATCAATTCGTCCTTGCTGCAACCATTCTAATTGTTGGTCAGTAGTCAATTCTCGCAATTGTAACTTCACGCTAGGAATTGCTGTACGAAACGCTTGCAGAATAGTTGGCAGAACGTTATGTACCGCAGAACTAGCAAAACCAATTGCCAATTGCCCTAGTTCGCCGCGACTGGTTTGCCGTCCAATTTGAATTGCATTTTCCAGCTGGCGCATAATTTTTTGCGTTTCGGCAAAAAATACAATTCCTGCTTCAGTCAGCTTTACTGTACGTTTAGTCCGATCAAACAGTTGAAATCCCAATTCAGCCTCCAACTGACGAATTTGTTGACTCAAGGGAGGTTGAGCGATGTGCAGTCTTTCTGCTGCACGGCTAAAATTCAGTTCCTCTGCCACTGCCATAAAGTAATGCAGGTGTCGCAGTTCCATAACTCACCGACGCACTTATATTTTTAAAGTATAAATCGATAGTTAAAAATATATTGGACATTCCCGAATCTGTTTCATATAGTGATGAATAAGACGAATTGAGAAACTAAAAATGGATAAACTCAATCTAAAAATTCGAGCTGCTGAGATTAAAGATACAGAGTTAATTCTTGCTTTAATCCAGCAAAAAGCTGAGTTTGATGGATATCTAGATCCTTTGGAAGCTACAGCCGATAAATTAAGGCAGACTCTATTTTACGATGTTCCCCCACAGGCGCACGTACTGTTAGCTGAAGTAGAAGAAATTGCAGTAGGATTTGCTCTCTATTCTTATAGATACTCAAGTTTTTTGGCACAACGATGTATTTGGTTAGATGATTTGTTTGTTCAATCTCACATGCGTAGTAAAGGAGTTGGTCAAGCATTGATCTATTATTTAGCACAAATCGCCGCTCAAAACAATTGCGGGCGGATTGAATGGACGGTTAATACGAACAATGCACCAGCAATTAGTTTCTACAAAAAACAGGGAGCGCAGATAATGGAATCAATCAGATTATGCCGAATCGATCGGGGTGAAATCTCTCGGCTTGCGGGTAAACAGCTAGCAATAATCCCATGATTTATATTATGTCCGCTCGATTACCCATAATCATTACCCAGGACACGGCACGATTAACGTTATCTGTATGTGCGAGATATCTCTGATGCCGTGTCCCTACGCAACGACTCTGTGAGGTTTTTTATTATGGGCAATTCAACAGACATGATTTACGCAAAGAAACCCGGTTTTTAGGGGTGTGGTAAATATCTATTCAAGAATCAGGAGAATTTTCAATGACACAATCATCTTGGAATACAACGCTTTATCAAGAAAAACACGCCTTTGTTTGGCAGTATGGCTCATCGCTTTTAGAATTACTTGCGGCTAAACCAGGAGAATGGATTCT
>DNGG01000351.1:0-2459 GCA_003486675.1 Cyanobacteria bacterium UBA11372 | reverse complement strand
CATCTTGGAATACAACGCTTTATCAAGAAAAACACGCCTTTGTTTGGCAGTATGGCTCATCGCTTTTAGAATTACTTGCGGCTAAACCAGGAGAATGGATTCTAGATTTAGGTTGCGGCACCGGACAATTAACCGAGAAAATTGCTCAAACTGGGGCTAACGTGCAAGGAATCGATTCATCTCCAGCGATGATTGCAACGGCACTTCAGAACTATCCCCATTTAGATTTTAGAGTAGCAGATGCCACAAAATTTCAGGTCGATCAGCTTTTTGATGCAGTTTTCTCAAATGCTGTTTTGCATTGGATTAAACAACCAGATGCTGCGATTTATTGCATGAGAGAAGCGCTGAAAGTTGGAGGTCGATTGGTGGCGGAATTTGGCGGTAAAGGAAACGTGCAAGCAATTTTTGCAGCAGTTTGTAGTGCTTTGAGTGAAATGGGACATCCGTCACCTGAATCACTTTCTCCCTGGTATTATCCCAGCATTGGTGACTATGCGACGCGGCTAGAAAAACAGGGATTTGAGGTGACTTACGCTGTATTATTCGATCGTCCAACACCGCTAGAAGGTGGCGATGCAGGTATGGCGAATTGGCTGGAAATGTTCGCAAATAGATTTTTATCTGGGTTGTCAGATATAGAGCGAATCCAAGTCATCCAATCTGTTGAAAAACGCTTGCAGCCAATACTTTACCGGGATGGAACGTGGTTTGCAGATTACCGCAGAATTCGCGTCATTGCTGTTAAACTATAGAGCGAGAGATTGCGAAAAAATCGGTTGTTAAGCACCCTCTTTTAAGGGGAAAGGGGGAAAAGGAAAGAAGTCTTCATTAGATCTGTTTTAAAAGTCGATTCCCATAGAAGCACTCATCGCCACATATCGATTCCTTACCACCAGTATGTCTCTTTCCCCCTTTTCCCCCCTTTTCCCTTTTCCCCTTCTTGGTTAACTGTCAACTGTTGAATCTGGTAAAAAATCAGTATCTAGGGATTGATCGGGTGTATAAAGACAATCTAATGGAAAAGTTCCTATTGGTAAGCTTGTTTCATCTGCTGCTTGAAGACGAGCATTCATATAACACTCAGCAAATACTTCTTGTAGGTATGGTTTTAAGCTGGGTGAATCTTTTAAGTCATCATTGATGCGTCGGCGATGTTCCCGAATACTGCCTTTCCAACTGCCACTACGACATTCTGATTGATATTGCCATTTAAGGAGATGAAGCAAAAGCACTACAAGATTGCTTTTGAGGCTTTTTCGCTCCCGTTTTGACATATCCTCAATTTCTTCGATTAAGTTTTCCCAGTCTACGCTGGCATAGTCTTGATTGCGTAGTTGTTCGACTGTGGTTTCAACCCAGCTCACAAAATCGGTTTCGTAGAGACTTTTTTGACTGGCTTGTATTTCGGTTGCCATGAGGGTGTCTCCTGCAATTAAGCTTTATATTATATTGTAAGGAGGCAGGAGGGAATCTCCATCAATAAATTGACAGCATTTAATCTGGATTCAAACAGTCTCTAATGGCAGAACGATCGCAAAGGTTGAGCCTACACCGACTTGGCTGTAAAGATTCACCTGTCCTTTGTGAGCTTCAGTAATTGCCTTAACAATAGATAACCCCAATCCAGCGCCTTCTGAACAGCGGAGACGATTAGGAACTCTGGCAAAACGATCGAAGATTCGCTGCTGGTTATCAATATCAATTCCTTCTCCGCTATCTTGCACCCAAAAGTGAATGTTGCCTTGACAAATCTTAGAGCCAATTATGATGGTATCGGTTGTTTCTGTATGCTGTGTGGCATTGTGTGCCAAATGCATAAGCGCCTGGATAATTCGCTGACGATCGACGACAATTTTTCCCTTTACTGCTGCTTCTATTTGCCAATTTCGACTTGCTAAAGCTTGTGCCCGATCGAAAATCTCCTGGGTAATTGCCGCAGCCTCAACAATTTCCAGCTGTAAAAAGTTTGGATTGTCTGCCTGTGCTAGCAAGATTAAATCGTCCACAAAACCGCTCATTCGTCTTAGTTCATCCATAACGATCGCTAGATTTTCCTCGCTATCGTCCGGATTGCTAGCCATCAATTCCAGATATCCACGAATGATGGTGATGGGAGTTCGCAGTTCATGTCCAGCATCATTGACAAAGTTACGCTGGCTGATAAACGCACTTTCCAATCGATCCATCATATTGTTGAATATTGCTGCTAGTTTTGCCAGTTCTCCTTCACCTCGTACTGGAATGCGCTGTGTTAAATCGGTTCCACTAATAGATTGAGCAGTTATCGCCAATTGCCGTAAAGGTTGTAGTATTCGTCCGGCAGCAAACCATACTAAAACCAGCGCAATCAGCAGCACTGCCACAGCAACCTGAGCGATCGCCACCACTGCTTCCAGGATTTCAGCATGTTCTTCGGCACTATGGACGATCGCTAAGGTTCCGAGTAGTTTTCCGTT
>DNGG01000099.1 GCA_003486675.1 Cyanobacteria bacterium UBA11372 | reverse complement strand
CTTCAGCCTGCGGGTATCATTCCAACCAATCAATGCAAAAACAAAATAGCCCTGATTCAAATATCGCATAATGCGCTAATTTTTGTAGCACAAAATACAAAATTATCTGAATTTAGCAGGTTTCATAAGTCGTATAAGCGAACAAAATCCCTAATTTTGTAAAAAAATGACTGCTAAAAAGAATCTAGTTGTCATCGGCAACGGCATGGTAGGACATAAGTTCCTAGAGCAGATGATAGCTAAAGGTGCTAACCAAAATTGGAATTTAATAACTTTTTGCGAAGAACCCCGCGTCGCTTACGATAGAGTCAACCTCAGCGGTTTCTTTGCGGGAAAAACGGCGGCAGATTTATCTTTAGTCGAACCGGGATTATATCAAGAAAACGGTATTCAAATTTATATAGGCGATCGCGTAGTTGAGATTAACCGGGAAGATAAAACGGTTCTATCTGCCAATGGAGTAACGGTTAACTACGATAAAATTGTCCTGGCAACAGGTTCCTATCCTTTTGTGCCGCCAATTAAAGGCAAGGACGTGCCGGGAACTTTTGTTTATCGCACGATTGAAGATTTAGAGGCGATGTCTGCCTATGCCAAAACCTGTAAAACGGGTGTGGTTATCGGCGGCGGATTACTCGGTTTAGAAGCTGCAAACGCGCTGAAAAATTTGGGTTTAGATACCCACGTGGTTGAATTTGCCCCGCGACTGATGCCTGTCCAAATAGATGATGCGGGTGGCAGCATTCTTCGCAGTAAAATCGAAGAGTTGGGACTTGGGGTACATACCAGCAAATCGACGACGGAAATTGTCAGCGAAAACGACAAAATCGTCAAAATGCTGTTCGCCGATGGTTCGGAATTGCCAACGGACATGATAGTCTTTTCCGCCGGAATTCGTCCCCGCGATGAACTGGCGAAACAATGCGGATTAGCTGTGGGAGAAAGAGGCGGGATTGTTATCAATGAATCTTGCCAAACTTCTGATTCAAATATCTACGCCATCGGCGAATGCGCGCTGTATCAAAATCGGATTTACGGATTGGTTGCCCCCGGTTATACAATGGCAGGCGTTGTCGCCGATATTCTCAGCGAAGGTACTCCCAGCAGCTTTACGGGTGCGGATATGTCTACCAAACTCAAACTTTTGGGGGTAGATGTTGCTAGCTTTGGCGATAATTTTGGCAAGACACCCGGTGCGAAAGAGATTGCGATCGCAGATACAATTAACGGCACTTACAAAAAGCTAGTTCTAAGTGCAGATGGCAAGTTGCTTTTGGGTGGAATTTTAGTCGGCGATGCTTCCGCTTACGGCACGTTGCTGCAATTTGTCCAAAACCAAATTACCCTCCCACCCTATCCGGAAGATTTATTACTACCCCCCCGCGAAGGGAAACCATCCACCCCGGCGATGGGAGTGGAAAATCTACCCGATACGGCGCAAATCTGTTCCTGCAATAACGTCAGCAAAGGACAAATTTGTAATGCCATCCGCGAGAATCAACTCGTCGATGTTCCCAGTGTGAAAAAATGCACCAAAGCGGGAACTGGGTGCGGCGGATGCGTACCCCTGGTGACAGATTTGCTCAAATCTGAAATGAAGAAAGCAGGGATAGAAGTGAAAAATCATCTCTGCGAACATTTCCCCCATTCTCGGCAAGAACTTTATCATTTGTTGCGGGTGAATCGGATTAAAACCTTTGACGAATTAATTCAAAAATTAGGCAAGGGGACTGGATGCGAAATTTGCAAACCCGCCGTCGCTTCGATGCTTGCTTCCACTTGGAACGAACATGTTTTAGAAACATCCCACGTTAAATTACAAGATACCAACGATTACTTTTTGGCGAATATCCAAAAGGATGGAACTTATTCAGTTGTCCCCCGAGTACCAGGCGGGGAAATTACACCAGAACAGCTAATTGTTTTGGGAGAAGTTGCCAAAGAGTTCGGACTTTACACTAAAATTACCGGCGGGCAGCGGATCGATTTATTTGGGGCGCGAGTCGATCAATTACCGTTAATTTGGCGGCGATTAGTTGATGCTGGATTTGAATCCGGACACGCTTACGGGAAGGCGTTGCGGACGGTAAAATCTTGCGTGGGTAGCACCTGGTGTCGCTTTGGCGTGCAAGATTCTACCAGTTTGGCAATCGAAATCGAATTGCGCTATCGGGGTTTGCGATCGCCTCACAAACTCAAATCCGCCGTCTCTGGTTGCACCCGCGAATGTGCGGAAGCCCAAGGTAAAGATTTTGGCATTATCGCCACTGAAAACGGTTGGAATTTATACGTCTGCGGCAACGGCGGTATGAAACCTCAACACGCGGTTCTCTTAGCAGCAGATATCGATAAGGAAACGCTGATTAAATATTTAGATCGGTTCCTAGTTTTCTATATCCGCACCGCCGATCGATTGGAAAGAACGGCAACTTGGTTCAACAAACTAGAAGGAGGAATCGAATATCTGAAACAGGTGATTGTTGAAGATTCCTTGGGAATTTGTGCCGAACTAGAAGCACAAATGGAACACCTTGTCAAGACTTATCAATGCGAGTGGAAAGCGACGATTGAAAGTCCAGAAAAGATGAAGCGTTTCCGGCATTTTGTCAACTCCGATAAACCAGATCCCAGTTTGGTTTATGTGGAGGAACGGGGACAAAAACGCCCCGCAACTGAAGCGGAGAAGTCATTAGTCATTAGTCAATAACCGCTGGCGGGGGCGGGTTTATAACAATTGTCGATAATTAATATAGATGGTTGGTAAAACCCGCGCCTACACAATTCACACAGGAAACGAAACTGGCGGGGGCGGGTTTATAACAATTGTCGATAATTAATATAGATGGTTGGTAAAACCCGCCCCTACAGAATTAACAAAGGAAAGGAAAATGATTCAAACTTTAACTGTTCGCGAAAATGTAACGACTTGGGTAGATGTTTGTCATCTGTCTGATATTTTGCCTAATACTGGTGTTTGCGCTTTAATTGAGGGCGAACAGGTGGCGATTTTTCGCATCGAACCTGGGACTGATATTTATGCGATTGGGAATTACGATCCGTTTAGTAAAGCTTACGTGCTGTCTAGGGGAATTGTAGGCGATCGCAACGGCATCCCCAAAGTCGCATCGCCGATTTACAAGCAAAATTTCAGCTTGCTTACCGGGCAGTGTCTCGATGACGAAACGGTGAAAGTGCCGACTTATAAAGTCAGGGTGGTAGACGATAGAGTGCAAGTAGGGATGGGGTAGTCCAAAAACCCCATTTCTGTATCTGGAGACAAACTTGGGTTGGGTTTCGTTGCTCAACCCAACCTACAGCGCTACAGCGCCAATCTAAAAATCTAATCTCAAATCGGCAATCTTAAATCTAAAATAAAATTATTGTTGCTTCGCTCGACTCGTCATGCAGATCGTTGATTGTCTCCATGTCGCTGTGTTGGTTTCTGACTTGGAACGTGCCGAACACTTCTATGGCACTATCATGGGATTGTCTAAAGTAGACAGAGCGTTGAAATTTCCTGGTGTGTGGTATCAAATTGGCAACTTCCAGATTCACTTGATTGTCGATACTACTATTAAGCCAGAATTACAGAATTCCGAAAAGTGGGGACGCAACCCCCATATCGCCTTCTCAGTAGCGAACTTAGATGAAGCAAAACAACAACTACTAGAACATGGATGCGAACTGCAAATGAGTGCATCTGGTAGGGCAGCTTTATTCACCAAAGATCCCGATGGCAACATTATAGAAATGAGCGAGGCGACGTTGTAACCAAGGATACGCGCAAAACCTGTAGGCTGGGTTGAGGTACGAAACCCAGCAAAAATCTTAGGCTTGTTGGGTTTCGCGATCGCTCAACCCAACCTACAAACTTGGCGCTCTTGGCGTCTTGGCGGTTCATTAAAAGAGGGGAAATGCGGCAGGGGTTTTATACAAACATCTCGCCGGGGCGGGTTTATGTAAATTGTTAGTATGTGCCATAAATTTTTGGTTAAACCCGCCCCTACAAACAACACTATGAAAATTATCGCCTATTTATATAGCGATCCGTTATTAGAAACAGCGCCCGATGCTTCTATCTGGGGGTGGGAAATCGATCGAGTTTATCAAGATTTGGGTGGGCGTCAACAACTGCAACAATTGATTGAAGATTGCCAAAATGAACCCGTTGATTATGTTTTAATTCGACGCATTGAGGAATTAGGCGACTCGCTGGAGGACGTAAGCTCGCGCTTCTCCCAACTCGAATCCCTGGGTATTTATTTAGTCGCCCTCGATACTCCCACAACTAACGGTGCAGATCTATTCCAACTGCTACAACAAATTCATTCCTATCAACGCAGTCGCAGCTTGCGTCGCGGACATGCCATCAGGCGTCTCAATGCACAACCACCTCCCGGCAAAGCTCCCTACGGTTATCGACGCGGTAAAGATAAATACATAGTTGATAAAAGTGCCGCCCCTGTGGTGAAGGATTTTTTTGAGCAATTTCTCTTATTTGGTTCTTTACGCAGGGCGGTGCGTTACCTGGCGAAGAAATACAACAAGAAAATATCAGTATCTACTGGGCGTCGTTGGCTAACCAATCCAGTTTATCGCGGCGATACGGCTTATCAAAATCATGAAATTATTTCTAATACCCACGTTGGGATTATTTCACGGGAAGAAGCTGCTCAAATTGACCGTTTGTTGCGCAGAAACCGCCGCTTAGCGCCCCGCACTGCCAGCGCGCCGCGAAGTCTAGCTGGGTTAGTTGTTTGCGGTGAGTGCGAATCGCATATGAGTGTAGCGCGCGTTACCTC
>DNGG01000097.1:2683-4599 GCA_003486675.1 Cyanobacteria bacterium UBA11372 | reverse complement strand
TGTCCCCACCTTGAAGCTTGTTTGTCTCGTTTCAAGTCCCCTAAAGTCTCAATTAGCCGTGTCAAAGTTCATGCCCGTAGCTGATGATATACCGGATTGCACTATGAGTGAGGGAAAGCATTATCGCGCTTTGTTTGTGTAGCGGCACGCTACACAAACAAAGCGCGTGTATCTCACACGAAAAGCAATCTCCGCTATAAAGTCTTGGGGGGATAGGGGTACACCCATCCCCCCATTACAGATATTGTCAGTTTTGTTAGGTACTGGGCGAGGCATTAATCATTGTTGTTTCTGTTGGCTTGAAGAAGCTATAGTAACCTGCGGCTGCTGCTGTAAGTGTGTTGAGCCAAATATTGTGCCCGTAGATGGGCATCAAGCCGAACACCGTATTGGTGAAAGGAAACAAGCCCATGAGAGCGATCGCACTATAGGCAATAGCAAAACCTTGATTGAATACCCGCGCACCGCTAAAGCTGCTAGCCGCTGCAATGCCCAAAATGCCTACAGCTATATGCACGGCATTATGCAGAAGATTGGTGGGAAATAGCCCGAAAACATAGCCATATCCCGCATCCATATTAATACTGGGTGCATCAAGTGGGATATTAGGTTCAGCACCGACGGGCAGTACATTAAAGCCTGGGATAAATCCAGCCACCCCAAGCAGCAAGAACAGGATGCCGATCGCGATCGCACAGAAACGCTCTTTCATACCGAGACTTCATTTTTAATGCTTGACTACACTTCCTATTCAACTCAAATCCGCTTGAGTGTCTTCTACCAAAAGGCAGTTTTCACCATTTTGGGGAAAGCGATATGCCAAAGGCACGAGTAGAGCGATCGCCACTCATTTCCCAACTCTTCCCATACCTGCCAATGCTGATTTCTGTGACTGGTTGCTCTTTTCTAAACTCCATCCATCTTGCAATAGCTTCTGGTAGGTTGCCCACCCTTTAGAACCCCCAGGAATCGGGTAATCTGGTACGCTATATTGTGGAAAAGCCGTATAGGGTCGCCACGGTTGATAGGGGTCAGTTCGTAAGTGCAAAATCTTTTGTCCATTAGATGCATAGGTTGACAACCAACACATTTGTTTTAACATGTGAAACTCCATAAGCTAGATTAGCAAGCCTGGGAATTAAGAATTATCTTCATTCCACTAAATAAGCAACGTTCCTAAGCAATCAGCCACAATAATGAACGCAATTCCAATTCCAACGCGACAAACAAGGGGAATCCATTCCAGCAATTTTGGCATCTTTCAACCCCCCATTTTTTCTGAGTTATGTCTATTGTCTATTTTTTGCTTTACACTCAACTCTCCCAAAAGCAGCATTTCAGATTTTTTCCAGCCTACTCCAATGGTTTTACATTAATTTGTTGTATAGCTTACATTTTGAATTAAAATAAAATAAATCATCTTTAACGGCTATCTTGATTGGTAAAGCTGTAACAGTAGATGTATGACTTTAAAATCAGGTTTTGTAGTTGTAAATACAAAAATATTTAAGGGTTAAAGTATTTAATTTGAAGTATTTCTGGTGACGGATGATTGAAGAAAAATAAAATCTTAGATCTGAAACAATATTTTTGTCTGAGAGCGATCGCTCTACTCGTGCCTTTGGCATATGGCTCTCTCGTATCGTCGTCGTGGTGACGCAACCAAACAGACGGTAATTCTCTGTTGCGTCACCGCGTCCTCCAGACTTTGATTCGCTGCCCACACCCAAGGAGAGCAGAGCGTGGGAATTGTTCTAATGGGCGAGCAAAGTTGCTGGTAGTAGGACTCTGAACAGGGTGAATGCGATCGCTAGCCGATAAAGCTGCTTCTAAGAGACGGTACGGCTGTGTTAATATGAGAGACTGCTGTATCGTATCGATTGAAAATTTCCATCCATGCCTTTGTCGCAACAGCG
>DNGG01000097.1:0-2470 GCA_003486675.1 Cyanobacteria bacterium UBA11372 | reverse complement strand
TCCATGCCTTTGTCGCAACAGCGCAAACAAGAACTGATCTCGGAATACCAAGTCCACGAAACCGACACCGGATCGACTGACGTGCAAGTCGCAATGCTAACCGATCGCATCAACCGACTCAGCGAACACCTCAAACTTAATGATAAAGACCATTCCTCCCGCCGAGGCTTGTTGAAACTGATCGGTCAGCGCAAGCGTCTTCTGTCTTACCTGCAAGAGGAAAGCCAAGAGCGCTATCAAGCTTTAATCGGTCGTCTGGGCATTCGTGGTTAGGGAGGCATCGGGTTCATGTCTACCGAACAAGAACCAACAAGCGAGGCTTCCCAAAGGAATCGTCTCCCCTTTGAACCTGCTAAGAAACGTCAAAAACCCCCTAAAAAAACTCCAGCACCAGTAGAAAGCGCTGACAAAAACCCCAAAAAAACTCCAGCACCAGCAGAAACAGCTGACAAGAACCGCAAAAAAACTCCAGTTTCCAAAGAAGAAATGGCAATTCCAGCCGCCGTCAGCCAGCGCATGGCACGGCGGATGGCTTTCTTCTGCGGCATTCCTACGGCTTTGGGCATGTCCACGTTTGTGGCTAGCTATATTATCTTGACCAATGCTTGGTTCGAGCTGCCCAACATCGCCGTTGTGCTAGTGAGTATGGGCTTTTTTGGTCTAGGCGTCTTAGGGTTGACCTATGGCGTTCTTTCCGCTTCTTGGGATGAAGAAGTACCGGGGAGCCTGTGGGGTTTCCAACAATTTACTACCAATTTTGGACGCATGACCGCAGCATGGCGGGCTTCCAGGCAAAAAAACTAGACGGGTCAATAGTCAGTTGTTGTTGCGATTAACGACTGACGACTGACCAATCACAAAAGTTGCCATTATGGCTGAATTCAACCGGGCGTTGCTATTAGGCTATCAATGGCTGATAAATACCTAACAAATTAGCTTAAGGCGTTTTGTACACAACCAACTTAGCAGGTTCTTAAACATGATTGTAGTAATGAAAGTCGGCTCGCCAGAAGCCGAAATTAACCGAGTCAGCGACGAACTTACAACTTGGGGTTTGTCGCCGGAAAAAATTGTTGGGAAACACAAAGTAGTAATTGGTTTAGTCGGCGATACCGTTGATTTAGACCCTTTGCAAATTCAGGAAGTTAGCCCCTGGATCGAGCAAGTGCTGCGAGTAGAACAGCCGTTTAAGCGCGCCAGCCTTGAGTACCGTCACGGCGAACCCAGCGAAGTAGGGGTTCCCACGCCGAACGGAACCGTTTATATTGGGCAGAATCATCCCTTAGTCGTCGTGGCTGGGCCTTGCTCGGTAGAAAATCAAGAGATGATAGTCGAAACTGCGCGCCGTGTCAAGGCCGCAGGGGCACAATTTTTGCGGGGTGGTGCTTATAAACCCAGAACTTCGCCTTATGCTTTCCAAGGACACGGAGAAAGTGCCTTGGAATTGTTGGCAGCAGCGCGGGAAGCGACTGGACTCGGTATCATTACAGAATTGATGGATGCCGCTGAATTGCAAATAGTGGCAGAATACGCAGATGTGATCCAAATTGGCGCGCGCAACATGCACAATTTCTCCCTGTTGAAGAAAGTCGGGGCGCAAGATAAGCCGATTTTGCTCAAGCGAGGAATGGCGGCGACGATTGAAGATTGGCTGATGGCAGCTGAGTATATCTTGGCAGCAGGCAACCCGAACGTGATTTTGTGCGAACGGGGTATCCGCACTTTTGACCGGCAATATGCCCGCAATACCTTAGATTTAGCCGTATTGCCCGTGTTGCGGAGTCTGACTCACCTCCCGATTATGATCGACCCCAGTCACGGTACGGGAAGGGCTGAGTACGTACCGGCAATGGCACTGGCGGCGATCGCCGGTGGTGCAGATTCGCTGATGATTGAAGTACACCCGAACCCCGCCAAAGCGCTTTCTGATGGCCCTCAATCCTTGACTCCAGAACGCTTTGACCGTTTAATGCAAGAAATGGCTGTCATTGGTAAGGCAGTCAACCGCTGGCCTCAAACTTTGGTAGGTGCGATCGCTTAATCCCACAAGCCAAAAATATCCCATTTTCTACGAATATTTAGGGGCAGTTCTCTGAATTGCCCCTAAATTCTACGTAGATACACGGAGGCATGGAAGTACCTCGCAACCGGGTCTTTTCATTTCGATCGTATCAAACACCATATCGCTGTTCCGATGCTGTGCAATCTGATGCTGGCGATCGCTTAATTCTCACATTCCGCACCCTCAACTCTCACATTCAAGATAATGAGAATCAAAATCTCTGGAGAGAGGGGGAAAGGGGAGCATTGCTCCCCTTTCCCCCTCTAGATTGATTATCATTATTATCAAGTGAGCAGAGAAACTTAAGTATAAGTTACACCTGCTCGCGCTGACAAGAAGAAAGTTAGTTAACTCAAGTTTCTAGTTATCTCTCGAAGAACGGCTAATGGCTAATGGCTAATCGCTCAA
>DNGG01000478.1:9744-13662 GCA_003486675.1 Cyanobacteria bacterium UBA11372 | reverse complement strand
CATCACGGCTAAAATTGGCCCCATCGGTTGATACCGCACAAAACTTTGACTCGCGTCGGTGGATGCCGGGACATCTGCCAGAAACTCTGCCGCATTGTCGGCATAGTAGCGGCAGACTAGCGCGCATTTTTCAGTTTCGGCGATCGCTGCCTTAATTGGCTTACCCATTTCCTGGGTCATCAGCTTGCCGAACTGTTCCTTATTTTCCTCCAAAATCCGCGCCGCTTCCTTCATCCAAGCCGCTCTTTTGGTCAAGGGCGTCTGGCGGTACTGCTCAAACGCTCGTTTTGCCACTGCCAGCTTGGTTTCAATTTCTGCATCCGTCAGCGGCTCAAAGGTTTTGAGGGTTTCTCCCGTTGCTGGGTTAATTGTGGCGATACCCATTCCTTAAATTCCTCCCAATTTGACTTGGGGTTTGCTGTGGTAGGCTCGATCTATGTCTCTAGCTGCCCCAGCCTTGTTCGTGGGATTTTAGATTTTTGATTCAGACTTGCAATCTAAACCTAAAACTCTCGCGTTCCCCGTTTATTTATTGTTTCACACCTGTTGCCGCGCGGCGCAGATAAATTTGCAGATTTTAGCCGTTATTAGCTGCCTGTCAGCAAAATTTAACAACTATTTAAACATGGTGTTGCTCAATCTGAAATCAGAGATACAATCTGGATAGTGACACCACAGCCAGAGCCTGTAGCTTCCTCAAGTCGAGCAAGCGCACTCAACCATAGTGGTAGAAAGAACGAGCCAATCCAGAGCAGCGCCGACTGCTGTTGTCTATTTCACCACCTCTATAGCTTCTACCAGGTGAGGAGAAGCTTTGGAAGCAATTTTTAATTGCGGTAGAAGACGACTCAAAATTGATGCCGCCGCTGTTGTGAATGCCTCGTCCATCTTTGATCAGAGGGTATCTCGCAACTCAACCACTTCCCCTGAGAACAGAGCATGGACGTTTTTAAATTCCCCTTTAACGGTATTGTCGTGCCGATTAGAAATAAGCCTGTGATTTTAGCCGTCGATAACGACGAAGACAACCGAGTGCTAGCTGCCTTAGCGGTTGAGCAAGTGTTGGACTGTAGGGCTATAGCTGCCTCTGATGGGGAAACCGCTATATCGTTAGCTCACCTTTTCCAGCCGGATCTGATTCTGCTAGATATTCTACTGCCCGATTTAAATGGCACAGAGGTGATCCGCCGCCTGAAGCAGCATCCGGACACTCAAGCGATTCCAATTATTGCCGTAACGGCTTTAGCCCAAGCACAAGACCGCAAGAGCATTTTAGCAGCCGGAGGCGATGACTATCTCAGCAAACCTTACATGCTGGAAGACTTAGAAGCGGTCATTCGTCGCCATCTGCGATCGCCTTCTCTGATTTAACCGCAGTCGTAGAAGCCTCTTGCCCTAGTTCCGGAGTAGCTGCCAAAATAGCGATCGTGCCGATGTGGCCTGATTCTAATTTGGCGTCGCTGAGCCAGTCAATCACGGGTACGCCTACCACTTCCTCAATCAGCGCCTTCAGTTGTGGCTCCAGCGCCTTGTTTAGATTAAACCGTACTTGCTGAGCTAATTCCCGTTTACCTTGCTCAGCCAGTAATTGTACGGGGCGAGTCATAAAATTATCCAAAACAATGGCAATTTTATTGTCAAAAATCTGACAAGCAACTTCAGCAGGCTGAGACTCCAAATAACTGCGGTACAGCCCTTGGATACGCTGCGATAAGTTTCGTTCTAGTTGCCCCTTTGTCGGCTTGGGTATCTCCATATCCATAGCTTTAAACCGCAACTTAGAGCTAGAGTAAAGATTTGTACGTTACTGTTTCAACGGTAACAATCGGCAAAAATTAAAAAGTCATTCCAAAGGAGTATTTATTTTTTACACACCTGTGTTCCAAACCCATCTCCAACAAAAAATCGGGCTTTAAAGCCACAGCTTCAAATCCCTAAAACTACCCTCGATTGGTAAGCGATCGCCCAAAGCGCTCTTAACACACTCTTGAGATAAATTTTATGACTTATGTGACACAATCATAGTTTTTGGCTGATTTACACATAAAGCTGCTGTTTTTGGCTATTTTACTGTAAAATACCCACATTAGCTAACACTGAACGGGAAGCGTGAAGGCTGAAGTATGAATTGATCCTTTACCCTTCATCCCTCATCCTTTAACGCGAGCCACTCTGTTGCAAGCGCCACCCGTTTTTATCTTGCTTGTGCCGCTTGAAGAATGCCTCGTCCATACCTAAATCCCTGGAACAGCAATTGCAAAGCTACAACCAACCTGAGCAAAGACTATGATTATGGAAATCTCTCGCGGCAGCGGCGAGCAAGCTGTGACTCAACGGCCTTTAGTTTTGGCTGTAGACGATAATGAAGATAATTTGGGGTTAATTAGTTTTACCCTCGATTTGTTTGGTTTTGCTTTTATCAGCGCCCCAGACGGTCAGACTACGCTAGAGTTAGCTCAAACTCACCAGCCAGATCTGATCCTGCTCGATATTATGCTCCCGGATTTGGATGGGATCGAAGTTGTTCGTCGCCTCAAGCAAGACTTGCGAACCAGCTCAATTAAAATTATTGCCGTAACAGCTTTGGCAAGAGATGAAGACCGCGCGAGCATTTTAGCCGCAGGTTGTCAGGACTACATCAGCAAACCTTACATGGTTGATGACTTGGAAGCTTTGCTCCGTCGTTACCTCACCTAAAAACCATTTCCCCTCGGATTGGGAATGGAAATTGTACGATCTTAGATAGAAATTAAATCTCAAATCTAAAATCTAAAATCTAAAATCTAAAATTTCCTCTTCCCCTTCCGTACCTAAAAACCCTTTCCCCTCGAATTGGGAATGGAAATTGTACGATCTTAGATAGAAATTAAATCTAAAATCTAAAATCTAAAATCTAAAATTTCCTCTTCCCCTGACCTTGTTGATTAACTGTTGATTAACTGCGCTTTGAGGAATCTCGCACTTGGGGCGGGTCAGTTAAAATAGCAATAATGCCGCTGCGCCCTGTTTCTAATTTGGCATCGCTGAGCAACTCAAGCACAGGAACTCCCACAACTTCCTCAATCAGTTGTTTTAGTTGTGGTTCAATTGCTGCTTCTAAATCTGACCGCACTTGCTCGGCTAATTCCTCGCGACCGCTGTTAACTAAAACTTGTTCGGGTTGGGTCAGGGCATCCTCTAGAACAATAGCAATTTTTTGATCGAAAATTTGGCAAGTTATTTGACCGAGTTGATGCCCCAATTGATTGCGATATAAAGCTTGTATACGCTGGGATAGGGTGCGCTCTAATTGTCCGCGTGTAGGGCTTGAACTTTCCATTTTTTTGGATTTTAAGCCTATGAAATCAATAGGTATGATACGTCAGCATATCACACTCTAGACAGATGACAAAATAAAAAAATCAGTCTTAAGCAGTATTTTTAACCAAGGATTACAGGACTTACCTAGGACAAACCTAGAAACCGGGTTTCTGGGTAGTGTAGGGACTGGTTTAAGTAAATATTTCGTGGTTCCAATCAATGGTTGGTAAAACCCACCTCGAATTTCCAAGTCGAAGATTTTTCATAGAAACCCTGAATATGAGCGTAAGTGCTGCATTATTTTTGTCAACAAAAAAGACGTTGGTGGCAACGTCTTGGTGACCAAGGCTTTTGCATGTAGGTTGAATGCAGGAACGACCCAGCCTACAGGCGCTAAAATGTTTAGGGGTAAATCAAGATTTTGTAGGTTTCTGGTGTAGGAGCGATCGCGCGCTCCACGGCATTTGATAATTCGCTGAGGGGATAGCGATCGCTAATTAACGCATCCACATCGATGCGCCGGTTAAATACAATATCGATCGCTAAATTTTGCACCCGGTAAGACGAACTATAACTGCCCATTAAATCGATTTCTCGCCGATACAGGATATTGGGATT
>DNGG01000478.1:5014-9551 GCA_003486675.1 Cyanobacteria bacterium UBA11372 | reverse complement strand
GGATTAATCGGAATTTCCACCTCATCGGGAAACTCGGCAAAAAACAAGATCTTGCCTCCCTTGCGCGTCACATCAAGTGCTTGGAAGAATGCTTTGTCGCTGGGAACTGCTAGCAATGCGGTATCGACGCCCAAACCATTGGTGAGTGCTTTAATCTTGCTGGGTAGATCGGCATCGCGGGCATCAAACGCTGCATCTGCGCCTACTGCAAGGGCTTTTTCGATGCGGGAGGGCAGCAAGTCGGTGGCGATCGCTCTGGCACCAAAATACTTCACCAGCATAATAAACATTAACCCGATTGGCCCCGCCCCCGTGACCAAAACCGTTTCTCCAGGGGAAATTTGAGCTTTTTTCACCGCTTTAAGACAGCAGTTAGTCGGTTCGACAAAACTCGCCTGTTCAAACGTCACCGAGTCGGGAATGGGAATCAACCCCCCATTTTGCACAATGTGACCAGGGACTTTGACATATTCGGCAAAGCCGCCCCCGCTGGGAGCAAAACCCGCTGTTGTGGTGATATTCTTGTAAGTTTCGCACATCGAGAAATTTTCATTCATGCAGTAGGCGCAACGCATACAAGGAATGTGGTGCATCACCACTACACGAGTCCCTACTTGCCAATTCGTTACCGCCTTTCCTACGGCGGCAATAACCCCAGCGGTTTCGTGTCCAAAGATACGCGGCGGTTCGTAAAGAGGATAGCGAATTTTTTTTATATCCGATTGACACAAACCAACCACTTGTACCTGTACCAGTACTTCATCGGGTTGTAGTTCGGGTGTGGGTATTTCTTCGTAGCTTAGCTGATTGACGCCTCGGAATACCTGTGCTTTCATCCTTCGTCCCTTGAGATCTATCCACTGACATTTGTCCTGTGACGGCGGTCCTTTGTCAAGCAGGTATCAATTGGCATTTGTACTCACGAATTTTATCTGGCGAGATTTTTTAGTGCGATCGCTTTTTTTTTGCGATCGATCCAAATCTTCCGGATGAAGCAGCGAAGTTCCCGAAAGAAGAAGTAGAAGCAAGAGACACAAAAACGAGGTCAGCGCTATGTGCCTGCAAAAATCCATCTTCCAAGTTAACACCTCGCCAGTAGGTGTATCTAATCAAACTTCTATGATACCTTCGCGAGGTAGCGGACGCTAATAGTATCCGATGCAACCAAGAACAGCCGTGGCAGGTAGTAATTTTTCTTGCTACCTGCTTCTGTATTAAGATCAACACATGCTGGCAATCACACCCCATGCTTTTACTCCAATCTCTGAGCCGGAATGTAAAAGCCCTTAATCGCTTAGAGCAGTTAGGGTTGCTGCCATTTTAAAAATATTGGTTTTCCGCCTTTCAGTCTTTTTAGAAGGCTAAATAAACCGAAATTCAGTTTGCAGCGCTGCGTGCAGCTGTTGGGCTGACGCACCCAGAGCTAAAAACAAAGGTGATGCCTCAATCTCGCGACTCTATACCCACTATTTTTCGTAAAAACCGGGTTTTTTTGCGTCAGACCTACAGCTGTTACATGCTGTTTTAATTTTATTGATAAAATTTTACCTACCGATCCTTTACAAGCATTAAACATTACATAAACTCATGGTTAATCGAGTTGGTTAAATTACCAGTCATAAAATATTGTTGCGGTAGGAATTTTACCACGATCTTCATTCTCCCTCTTTTGACCTCAAGGCGGTTGAGATGCGGCTTGAGTTAAAATCTACCCAGCCGTTGATCGGGATCACGCTGAAGTTGGGTTAAATTGTCTATTCTTAGTGCCATTCGCACCATAACGGGGAATAATGAGAGCCAGTAGGCAATCATTTTGTTGTTAAGCGATGGACTGGTGTCTCAAGCGAAAGCGCGTGAGACAAATCGCTTGAGTTGACCGACGATCAAACATCGGTCAAGCGATCGTCCATACCTGTTGAATCCTAAACCTATGCGATACTGTCATTCCTAAACATGAGCAACGACCTCAATCTGATCAAAAGCCTCAGCCCCAGCGCAATGGATCAGATCATGCTGTATCTGGCCTTTAGTGCCATGCGAACAAGCGGACATAGACACGGGGCGTTTCTAGATGCAGCCGCAACAGCCGCGAAGTGCGCCATTTACATGACCTATTTGGAGCAGGGACAAAACCTGCGGATGACAGGTCACCTCCATCACATTGAACCGAAGCGGGTTAAGACAATTGTTGAGGAAGTCAAGGAAGCTCTGACAAAGGGCAAACTGTTAAAGATGCTGGGTTCCCAGGAACCGCGCTATCTGATCCAGTTTCCTTATGTGTGGTTAGAAAAGTATCCTTGGATACCAGGGAGATCGCGGATTTCTGGTACCAACCTCACATCTGAGGAAAAACGACAGATTGAGGACAAACTACCCCCCAGCATTCCCGATGCCCAACTGATCAACTCGCTTCAGTTCATGGAGTTGATTGAATATCTCCACAACCGCTCCCAGGAAGATTTGCCCCTAGAGCAACAACTGCCGCTTTCTGAGGCGTTAGCCGAGCATATCAAGCGTCGCTTAGTCTACGCCAAAACCGTAACCCGCATCGATTGTCCTTGGGGTTTGCCTTTCTATGCGCTCACCCGCGCTTCTTACTCGCCAGCAGACGACGAAGAGCGGACTTATATCATGGTCGAGGATACAGCTCGCTACTTCCGTCTCATGAAGGGTTGGGCGGAACGAGAGCGGCACGTAATGCGAATTTTAGAGGAATTGGACATTCCGCCAGATCGCATTGACGAGGCGCTCGGTGAACTCGATGTGATTATCCGCGACTGGGCAGATAAATATCACCGGGAGGGAGCAAAGTCGATGATTTTACAGATGGTCTTTGGCTGCAAAGATGACTAAGTTCCAGTAGCATCGAACGGGCAAGCGCCCGTTCGCGATCGCCTCCAAACGCCTCTCCTGTTCTGGCTAACCTGCGGCATCATCTAATCGATCAGCCCGCGATCCGTTCGCCGTGACTGAACTTTATTTGACGTTTCTTGAGATGGCAAAGTGTCCATCGCCGCCAACGCCATTAGATCGCCACGCAAGTTTTTAACCTGTTGTCGCTTGCCACATTATTTGACCACTTGCCAAATTGCTGTCCTCAAGCTTGATTGAAAGAAAATCCTGTCTCTACAAGAGTTGTAGCGATTTCAGATTTTTAGTACATCCATAACCAGCTTTGACAAATTAACTGTCCTATGTTGGTAGCTTGACAAATTTTTTGTCCTTTCTTGAAAGCGGCTACTTTGAGGAGTTTTCAAATTGACAAAATATTTGTCTGTTTAGCTTTATAATACAAATATGTTTTTATAAAACATATTTGTATATGGAGGAAGATCGAATCCTGGAAGCAGCAATGCCTGCATCCTCATTAGGAGAGGAGAACAGCGAAGTTGAAGCCTTGGAGGTCATCGGCGAATTACCTCTTGAGGCGCGGCTGAAGCAGGAGATTATTCAAAGTTTGCTTGAGCCATGCGATCGCATCACCTACGGACAAAGGCAGAGAGAAGCAGCTCAAAAGCTGGGTGTCTCAGTAAGAACGGTGCGGCGGTTAGTGAAAAAGTGGGAAGAAAAGGGATTAGAAGCTCTTACCCAAAAGACAAGGACTGATAAAGGAAAGCATCGAATTGATGAGGAATGGCAAGAGTTCATCATCAAAACTTACAAGGAGGGCAACAAGGGTAGTAAGCGAATCACGCCGAAGCAAGTTGCCGTGAGAGTACAAGCAAGAGCGGCTCAACTGGGAGAAGAGAAATATCCCAGCTATCGGACAGTTTATCGAGTGCTAGAACCGATTATTGAGCAGCAAGAGCAAACCCAAAATATCAGAAGTCGAGGTTGGCGAGGGTCGCGTTTATCGGTTAAGACTCGGACGGGTAAAGATTTATCGGTGGAGTACAGCAACCACGTTTGGCAATGCGATCATACCCGTATAGATGTTCTGCTGGTGGATCGGCATGGCGCAATTTTAGGTCGTCCTTGGTTGACGACGGTAATCGATACCTACTCTCGCTGCATTATGGGGATTAACTTGGGCTTTGATGCGCCGAGTTCTCAGGTGGTAGCGTTGGCACTGCGTCATGCCATTTTACCCAAGCAGTATGGTTCGGAGTACAAACTGCATTGTGAGTGGGGAACTTACGGGAAGCCGGAACATTTTTATACCGATGGTGGTAAGGATTTTCGCTCGAACCACTTGCAGCAAATAGGAGTGCAGTTAGGGTTTGTTTGTCATTTGCGCGATCGCCCTTTGGAAGGTGGTATTGTTGAGCGTCCTTTTGGGACTTTTAACACCGAACTATTCTCGACATTGCCGGGATATACGGGGTCAAATGTGCAAGAAAGACCCGAAGAAGCTGAGAAAGAAGCTTGTCTGACGCTGCGGGAGTTAGAACAATTGCTAGTGCGCTACATCGTGGATAAGCACAATCAAAGTATTGATGCGCGGATGGGTGACCAAACTCGGTTTCAAAGGTGGGAAGCTGGGTTAATTGCCGTTCCCAGTTTAATCGGGGAACGGGAGTTAGATATTTGTTTGATG
>DNGG01000478.1:0-4800 GCA_003486675.1 Cyanobacteria bacterium UBA11372 | reverse complement strand
CAAACTCGCCGCACGATTTATCGAGGCGGTTATCTCCAGTTTGAAAACTTAACTTATCGAGGAGAACATTTAGCGGGGTACGCTGGTGAAAGCGTAGTGCTGCGATATGACCCTAGAGATATTACTACTATTTTGGTTTATCGCTCTGAGAGTGGTAAAGAGGTATTTTTAGCTCGTGCTTATGCACAAGATTTGGAGACGGAACAACTGGCTTTAGATGAGGCGAAAGCTAGCATTCGGAGGATTCGAGAGGCAGGTAAGACGGTTAGCAATCGTTCGATTTTGGCAGAGGTGCAGGAGCGAGAAACGTTTCTCACTCAAAAGAAAACCAAAAAGGAACGACAAAAGGAAGAACAGGCAGAAGTACGAAAAGTAAAACCACAATTGCCCGTTGAACCGGAGGAAATCGAGGTGGCATCTATTCAAAATGAAGCGGAACCGGGGATGCCAGAGGTGTTTGATTACGACCAAATGCGTGCAGATTACGGCTGGTAGTATATGACTATACAAGAAGCGAAAACGGTTGCCCAACAATTAGGCGATATTCCGGTAAATGATGCGAAGTTACAAGCAGAAATTCAGCGATTAAATCGGAAGAGTTTTGTGTCGTTGTCACAAGTAGAAACTCTCCATGAATGGTTGGAAGACAAACGACTTGCACGGCAGTTGGGGCGAGTGGTGGGAGAGTCGAGAACGGGTAAAACAATGGGCTGCGATGCTTATAGATTGCGGCATAAACCAAAGCAGGAACCGGGAAAACCGCCAACTGTACCTGTTGTTTATTTCCAAGTGCCTCAAGAGTGTGCGGCTAAAGAGTTTTTTGGGTTAATTATTAAGCATTTGAAATATCAAGTGGTTAAGGGAACAGTTCCGGAACTTAGAGATCGGGCTGTCCAAGTTTTGAAGGGATGCGGGGTGGAGATGATAATCCTGGATGAAGCAGATCGCCTGAAACCGAAAACTTTTGCTGAGGTGCGCGATATTTTTGATGGTTTGGAACTTGCGGTAATTTTGGTAGGAACTGACCGCTTGGATGCGGTAGTTAAGCGGGATGAGCAGGTTTATAATCGCTTTCGCGCTTGTCATCGATTTGGTAAGTTGTCGGGGGAAGAATTTAAGCGGACGGTGGAGGTTTGGGAAAAGAAGGTTTTACAGTTACCTGTGGCTTCTAATCTTTCTAGTAAGACGATGTTGAAGACTTTGGGGGAAGCGACGGGGGGTTATATCGGCTTGTTGGATATGATTCTGCGAGAAGCGGCGATTCGGGCGTTGAAGAGGGGATTGCAAAAGATTGATTTGGAGATGTTGAAGCAAGTTGCTGCGGAGTACAAGTGATGGAAGAGGCGGAGATTGAGCCTTGGCTGTTTCGGCTGGAACCGTTGGAGGGTGAGAGTTTGAGCCACTTTCTGGGACGGTTTCGACGGGCGAATAATCTAACGCCGACTGGGTTGGGTAAGATGGCGGGGTTGGGGGGTGCGATCGCGCGTTGGGAAAAGTTTCGCTTTAATCCTCCTCCTTCTCGTCAGCAGTTGGAGGCGTTGGCGGTAGTGGTGGGGGTGGAGAGCGATCGCTTACAGCAAATGTTACCACCTCCTGGGGTGGGGATGAAGCTGGAACCAATTCGGTTATGTGGCGCTTGTTATGCCGAGGTGCCTTGTCACGAGATAAAGTGGCAGTTTAAGACTACTGCGGGGTGCGATCGGCATGGGCTAAGGTTGTTGTCGGAGTGTCCCAACTGTGGGGCGAGGTTTAAGGTTCCATCGCTGTGGGTTGATGGGTGGTGTCAGAGGTGTTTTATGAATTTTGGGGAGATAGTCAAGTATCAGAAGGTTATCTTGCGAATGCACTAAATGTATTCATAAGCTTTTGTGTCAATTTAACTGCTAGGTGTAGTTAAATCGGAATCCTTATACCGCCATTGAAATGGCGTCGATTCGGTTTGCGGAGCTTGTTATGCTGAGTTCCCTTCTTGGTTATCAAACTTTGCTAAGTAGATAATAAAATTTAAAAAGTCTGTTTAATATTTTATTGATACTAAACAAGTATCCTTGAAAAGTACGGTGATTGGCGATAAAAAAGAACATACGTTTCTAACATTTCAAGCGAGACGCTTTCTTTTGAATCAAACAAAAATCCCAGAGCATCTTGTATGGTCTTTGCTTGAGAATTTGGCAAATGCGAATCAATATGCAATCGTTCTTTAATTGTTAAATCTGGCACGTTTATTCGTCGAGGTGTTTTCCAAGTTGTGTTACTAAGCTCCCATTTATCTAGATTAGTTTGTTCAAGAAAATCTTTATCATTATTTTTTTCAAGTAAAATTCCTGTAAGTGTAAGCATTTGTTGCCCATCAGCATACGAAAAAGCTGTTAGAGGTTGAAAATAAATATCGGGTTGCCCTTGCATTACTTGGTTAGCAGCAAACTTTAATACCAGACATAGCGCCTCTGGGAATTTCTTTTCTGTCATCATCTCTTTTCTCACATCAGCAGAGGGAAAAATATCTCCTAACACTGTTTTTAGATGATTGATTCTGGCATCTTGTAGTTCAAAAGAACTCTTCTCTTTCTGAGATGGTACATAAGATGCTGGATGAGCATTCAAAGTAATTTTGATAATATCGAGCGTATCCAGCTTGCTAATAGTAGCTTGAAATTCCTCTATTTGCTTTCGTAATTCAGATGGTCTAACATAATCTAACCAAATAATAGTTTCTTCTCTTCTCTGAAATTCATTAATAAACTCACTGCTGGATAGTTTAAGACAATCAATACAATTGTGTGGTTGGTTAAATTTTTGCCGATTATAGACTTCTGCATCTTCTTCGATTGACAACATATTAGATATTCCAAATCGCGAATGTATATATTTGAAGTCTTCCAGCGAATGTCCGCCAAAGCCTATGTATTTGTAGTTTGAAATGCTACAGTTACAGTATCTATCGATTTTTGAAAGTAATTCTAGAAACGCATATCGATCGATCGCCTTGTTAGGTCGTAAATGATAGGGAATTGATGCACCACTCATTGGTTAGCCTCTCTTAAAACTTTTTCAAAGCATTCATTTCCTACCTCTGAAGGATCGCGTTCAGAATCTTCAAATAAATACTCAGCAACTACTTTTATCTCTTTCGCTGGCCTAGAAAATTTTATATTTTTTTTACTTACTTCGCCATTTTGAGATTCTGGCGTAGGTAAAGAAGGGACATACTTTCTTCCTCCAGTGTTCTTTCTGACTTTAGCCCATTTTTCATCTGGAATCTTGCTAAATATTTCATTTGGTGCAACAGGTTGAGCTTTCTCTACTCTCTCCTTTTCTTCAACAGGATTTGCTTTCCACTTGTTAGTATATGAAGTAAAAGTTTTAAGCCCTTCACGCATAAAATCTTTGACAGATAAGTAGATATCAGAAGAAGCATCTATACCCCTTTTAGTGGTCGTAATGGGCAACTTTCTTGCATCTGGACTACGAAAGTATACAACTCCTGAAATTGCAATAAATTGAGGATGGTAGCTAGGAACTGCCGCCTCACCCCAGCCAGTTAAACGAGTTTTGTCACAATACAGTACCACACGGTCATTGCAAACAATAGTCCAACCTGCTGCTTCACTACTCCTCCTATTACCTGCCATTTCATCATTTACTTCTTCCTCACTAGCTGTAGCTCTATAAAATCCTATTGCTAGTTTAATTTCAACTCCATCTTTTTCCGTTTCATAAAGATATGGTGCAATCGTATTTTTATTACCTATCTGATCTTCGCCATCCCATAAAAGGTTTAAAGGCTGCGGAGTTACTTTCACTTCGTTGATCGACACAGTGAAACCTTTGTGGATGATATAGCTATAATAGTGAGAAATTTTGCTTACCAAGGAATTATGTAACGTAGATTGTTCAGATGAAAAAGCATTGATAATGTTAGGATATAAGTTAGTTATTTTGATTAATGTTCCATTGTTATTTAAAGGAGTTTCGATTATCTCTAATGGTAAAGTCCAATCCAGATCGTTGGTTAACCATTCAGGAGAAATAGTAACTTTAAAAGAATCTGTTTCTGTTTTTGATATAACTTCACTTGCTTGTCCCATTTTGAATATAGATCTTTTCATCCCAATTCCATAAGTTCCAATTGTATAAAGATCGTTATCGACATTATTATTAGGTCTTCCCATTCTAAAAGCATAATTTTGAGCGACATTTATTGGTATTCCCCCGCAATTATCTTCTATCGTGAAGCTTTCATTTGAAAAAGTTATTTTTGCCCTAAAATTTTCATAAGGCTTGTCAGAAGAATGATTATCGTTAATAGTTCGTTGTATTCCATCAATACAATTATCTAAAAGATCGAGAATTGCATCTTCTAGCTCAATATCACGAGTAAGCATCTGGACAAAAAAGCTTTTTGTAGGTGATGCGTTTAGCGTATTTGGCGATTTTTGATCATTGTCTGATGCCATATCTAGTCCTTTACTAGGTCTGTATTAAGCAAACTCAAAACTATACTCGTCATGTCAAAGCTGAGCAGATGAGCCATTATTCCACGCCCTTTACCTTACTATTCAACTGCTTATATATCCGATCTAACCACAAGGGAATCACAGGCTGACCAGATTTTAAGGAAGCGATCGCTCTCTCCAGATCAAACTCTACCAGGGAGAGCGATCGCTCTTGTGAATCCCACCACAACATAAAACGCCTCTCTGAAGCCGCATTAGCAAACTCCGGTTCCTGCTCATAAAGCCGTTTTAGCGCCGTCGCCGCCGTCTCAAAGCTCAAACCCACAGACAGACAATACTCCAT
>DNGG01000516.1 GCA_003486675.1 Cyanobacteria bacterium UBA11372 | reverse complement strand
GGTGGACAAGACGCTTCTCCATCAACTCCTGTTAATCCTGTTGTTCCTTTATCGCCGCTAGCTTATGCGGTTGACAGTCTGAGCGTGCCTGTCTCTGCTGTTAGTAATGGTAAAGCGATCGCACAATATGACAGCATACCATTCTAGTTAATCAAAAACTCGGCATCAACCCAACCAACAGGAACTACCTGTTGGTTTTTTTCTGAAAATGGCGCTTAGTTATTAATATTTTTTGAGGCTCTGACGAGCAAATTAGCCGTGACGAATTGGGTAAAATCCAATGATTACTGTTACGGTTTCTCACAAGGCTGCTAATGTAGTCGGGAATCTCTCAAAGCGTGCTATTAAGACTTTGAAACAAGCAGATTTCTGTGTGGTTAAACAGGAAGGCGAGCGTGGATTCACTGGCAGCTTGACAATTCCCTTGGAACCGGAATCGGGTTTAACCTGGCAAGGAGTCAAGAGTTGTTTGGAAAATTCTGGGTATAAAGTTCGAGTAATTTGCTAGTTTTGCGATCTCAATCCTGGCACGACGATGAGCGTGTCAGGATTATTTTTTTCCCGCGCTTCTCGATTTGATGTTGGGTTTGGAGTGGGAAAGGAAAGAGCGATCGCTCTTTCCTATGCAAGCGCGATCGCAACTTCCCGTGTAACCCCAAAACCATTGGTATAATGGTACACAAAGATGTTTTCCTCACAGCGGCTTTAATAAAGAGAAATTCGATATGCCCTTACCTGGTGGAGCAACTGATAAATTCGGCAACCGATATGAAGGTCGTTGGACGGTATTCTGCATGATAGAAGTCATGGACGAAAATGCCGATGCCATTCGTCTAGAACCACCAGGCACCGAAGGAGAAGGCGTTGAGTTTTGGCTTAGCAAAGAAAACAGCCGTGAATATCACCAGGTTAAAAGGCAGCAGAGTGATAGTGGACGCTGGACGCTAGCCGAATTAGAAAACAAAGACAGAAAAATTTTGTCAAAATTTTGGAACAAGCTAAGAAATTCTACTGCCAACTGCGTTTTTATTTCTAGCCATGCCGCATTTCAATTGGACGAACTGGCTGATAGAGCTAGAAGGGCTGCATCTTGGAAAGAATTTTATCAAGACTTCCTCAAAGCAGGTCAAACCAAAGATAGCGAAATACTGAAAAATTACCAGCAACTATGCCGTTCTTGGCATAACTGCCCAGAAACAGAAGCTTATGAGGCTCTCCACCGAGTTCGTGTTGAAACAGTGAGTGAAGATTTCCTTCGTACCACAGTTGAAAGCCGAATAGCTGCTTTAGTAGAAAATGATGTGCCAGCAAATGTTGTAGACGTACTAGCGCAATTCGCATTAGACAAAGTTCATCATGAATTGACGGCGTATGATATTTGGCATCATCTAGAGGAACGAAACTTTCGCCGTCGCCAGTGGGGCAAAGACCCACATATTTTAGCTGCTGTTGAAGAGGCTAACAATCGTTACCTTTCTCCACTACGTGATGCCGTTATTACCAGCCCACCAATTCCACGCGATGAAGCAAAAACCGTACTGCAAAAACTAAGTTCAACCGATAGTAAACCTGGCGTATTGCTAGTAGGAGAAGCCGGAGTTGGTAAAAGTGGCGTTATGCTGCAAGTGGTCGAGGCACTTTGCGAACAAGGAATACCAACGTTAGCTTTTCGTATAGACCGTTTAGAACCCACTTTATTACCAAACGATGTCGGTCAGCAGTTAGGTTTGCCCGGTTCTCCTGCTAACGTTCTAGCAGCCATTTCCCATAAGCGAGATTGCGTGCTTATTATCGATCAACTCGATGCAGTAAGTTTAGCTTCTGGTCGCAACCCACAGTTCTTTGATTGTGTTGCTGAAATCATCAAGCAGGTTCAAGCACATCCGAAAATGCGGCTCGTGTTAGCTTGTCGTAAATTTGACTTGGATAACGATTACAGACTGCGGCATTTGACAGATGAGAATGGCATTGCTGAACCTGTTATAATTAACCGCCTGCCTCATGCCACAGTGCGAGAAGTCTTCGCTAAATTGGGTTTGGATGCAACAAGGCTGAATGAAAAGCAGTTGAATTTGCTGTCTGTTCCCTTAAATCTCAGGCTACTGGCGGAGGTAGCAGCAGATTCAAGGATTGATGCCCTGAGTTTCAAAACAGTACGCGACCTGTATTACCATTTTTGGGATTATAAACAAGCAGTTATTGAACGCGATCGCCTCGGTCGTCCTGTTCAGTGGACTTGCGTGATAGATGCTCTGTGCAAGTACATGAGTCATCGGCAAGTTTTGTCTGCTCCAGAAGACATCATTGATAATTGGCGTAGTGATACTAGAGCTATGGTATCCGAACACGTTTTAATTCACGATGGCAGGCGCTATTCCTTCTTCCATGAAGGTTTTTTCGACTATGCTTTTGCCCGTCGCTTTGCTGCTAATGGTCAAAACTTATTGCAGTTTTTGCGAAGCAGCGAACAACATCTATTTCGTCGCGCCCAGGTTAGACAAATTCTACTTCACGAACGCGAGGTAGATTTCGACAGCTACCTGGAAAATCTCACAGAACTGCTTACTAGCTCCGACATTCGCTTCCACTTAAAGCAAGTAGTTTTTGCTTTACTGGCAGCACTGAATGACCCGACACCAGAGGAATGGAATATTATTGCCCCACTAATTGGCGCTCAAACTGACCCCATTACACAACAAGTTTGGCGCACTTTGCGTAGCTCTGTTCGATGGTTTCAATTCTTAGACTCTCTTGGATTAATAGAGGAATGGCTCAGAGATAATAGCGAGGAACGCATCGATCAAACGGTAATGCTTTTATCGATTATGCAAAGGCAGATACCAGACCGAGTAGCTGAGTTGGTAGAACCCTATGTTGGTGTATCAGAAGCATGGTGTAACCGACTGGTGTCTTTAATACAGAGAGCAAATCTTGTTGCTGGACGGCGCTTTTTTGATTTGTTCCTGCGGCTTATTCGTGAAGGTGTCCTCGATCAGCCGAAAGAGATTATCGACGACACTCGTAATTTTTGGATGCGAATTTATTCCTTACCTAAAGAGCATCCCGAATGGGCTTGTGAAGCTATTAGCTGTTATTTAAATCGGTATTTGGATTTGAGCATCGCTGCTGGGCACTCTAATATGTTTGACCGTAAATTTGGCTCTCTACCTCACAGCCAATTTCATGAAAGAATGTTAACAGAGAGTGGACGTAATGATCCCAAAGCATTTGTTGAATATATATTTCCGTTTTTGCTTCGTGTTATAGAATTAACAGCTATACGGGATGGTAATCCACCTTGGTACGATGCAGTTTGGGTTTACCGACCTTATGGTCAAGCTTATAATATCAAACATAAATTATTAGAAAATATGGCAGCAGCACTATCTAATTTGTCCGCCAATTATCCAGAAAAATTTTCATTACTTACAGAGCAAAAAATTCGCCGATCGAACTTTGAAACTATTCAATACCTTTTAATTCGTGCCTATGCTGCTAATGGCGCAAGATTTGCAGATGAGGCGGTAGATTATCTGTGCGAGCAACCCGCACGATTTAAAACCGGATACAGGGGCGCTGGTCAAGGAAATATTCACGCTGCACCATATTGGGCTACTCGGCAGTTATTAGAAGCCGCTACTCCACATTGTTCAGAACAGAAGTTAATTAAACTGCAATCTTTAATTCTTGACTACTATACTGACTCCGAAAAAAGTGCCGATGGTCGTTTGTTTAGAGGCTATCCACAACTGGTTTTACTAGATGCTATTCCTCCCTGTCGGCTCACTCAAGCAGCTAGTCGTCGGTTACAAGAGTGGAGACGCAAGTTTACAGATTTAGATTTGGTGGAACCATCAGGAAGAATCGAGCCACCAAAGTCAATAGAAGCTGATTTAGTTGGATCTCCCATACCAGAAGCGGCAACGCAGAAGATGACTGATGAACAGTGGCTGAGAGCAATTAAACATTATGATACAAAGGAATTTAACTTAAAGAAAGATTCGACTTTTGCAGGCGGTTCAGGTCAGTTGTCGCATCTTTTAGAAAAGCAGGTGAAGAGTGAGCCAGAACGTTTTGCTAAATTAGTATGCAAATTTCCAGACAGTACACATTACTACTACTTTGATGCAGTTATGCGCGGTATTGGTGATGCCGATATAGATGTACAAAATGCTCTCCTCGTATGTCAATGTTGCCATCAATTACCCGACCGCCCTTGTGGTCGTTCGATGTCTTGGTCTATTCAAAAGTTAGCTAAACTGCCTTGGCCTAAAGAGATTTTAGACATCGCGATATGGTACGCATTGAATGACCCTGACCCAGAACTAGGAACACAAGACAGTAACAAAACCAATGATATTTATACCGAGGGTATTAACTCTACACGAGGCAGTGCTGTAAGTGCGATCGCTGCACTTATCTTTGCCGACAAAAATCGCACCCCTTATTTCCAAGAAACTTTGCCAAAAATAATTAAAGACCCTTCAATTGCTGTGAGATCGTGTGCTGTTGCAGCACTAACGGCTGTGTTGAATTATGACCGAGATTTAGCTGTCAGTCTTTTTCAGCAACTTTGCGAAAATGAAGATGCACTCTTGGGAACGCAGACTGTCGAGGACTTCTTGTACTACGCATTACCAACCCATTTTCAACAACTAGCATCGATTGTTGAACGGATGATAATGTCTGAGCTACCAGAAGTTGTGGAAATTGGCGCTAGACAAGCTTGTTTAGCATCTTTAATGATGGAAGAGGCGCGTTGGCTAGCTGAGCTTTGTCTGTCTGGCACGGAAGATCATAAACAAGCTGCTGCTCAGGTATTTGTTGCCAACCTGCGTCAAGCACGTTTTCGAGATTTCTGTGAGCAGGCATTAATTCAACTTTTTCATGACTCTAACGAAAAAGTGCATTCTCAAGCAGCTAGGTGCTTCTTAGACTTTGAGGCGGATCAACTGGGTGAGTACGTCAGCTTAATTGAGGCATTTGTTGATAGTCCTTCCTTCATAACTCACTACGATAATTTAATTGGTGCATTGGGAAAAACGACAGCTAAACTTCCAGATGTGACCTGTCGGGTGTGCGATCGCTTTCTAGATATTGTTGCTACTCGTACTCGTGGCTTATATGCACCAGAAATCAGTCAGCTACTTGTGCGGGTGTACAGCCAAAGTAAAAACCAGCAGTTGCAAAAAGACTGCCTTGATTTAATTGATCGCATGTATCAGATGGAAATAGACGGTTTAGCTGAAGCGATAACAGAGTATGAAAGATGAATTAGTGGCATAAAATCATGCATCGCGGATTTGGGACTGAAAATGTGAAAAAAGTGAGTGCGATAGCACCTCTCACTTCTATCTGCACCCTCACCAAATAATTTACCTAAAAGAGGTTCCCGTGCAGGGACGCGCGAAGCGCATCCAACCCGCTACCCTCACGCGATACACCTGACGGCACACTAAGCGCATCCGCAAGCGTTAGCGAACGTGAACGCATCAAATCCCAGCTTCAATAAAAGCTAGATTCAAATCATCAACCAACCCCAATTTTTCAGCCCACTCTGTTAAGTAACCCCGCTCCAAAATCTCAGCTTGTACTTTCATAATTCCCAAAACATCAGTCCATTGTTTTTGAGACTGAGACTGTTGACGCCAAAGTAGTTTTGCCAACACAACATCTTCAGGAGAAGCAATCCAAAACTGTTCAACTCCAGCCGAGTCAAGCGCTTCTAATCGCCGCCTTGCCATTTTAGAGCGATCGAATTCAGTATTGGAATTCAGCACAATATCAGCATTCAATACTAAAGTCATGTGAGTGATGCTCAACACCCTCCCTCTGCCCTCTTGAATATCTTCTACCGCACCCGGAGGGCAATAAAAACCAGCCGTTTCTAATGCCTCAACTAATTGATAAATATTATCCCGTATAAATTCAATTACCAAATCTAAATCCCTTGTCGTTCTAGGGTCGCCGTAGACAGAAGCGGCAACCCCTCCAGTAATGTAATAAGAGATACCTAATGTTTCAAAAATTGGGTGCAACAGTCTGGCAATTTCGCTGGGGTCTTGCGTCCACATAGAGGGGTTACTGGTGGGGGTTAAAATTGGCAACCACTTGCTACCTAATACCGATTGAGCAAATTTTTCTGGGTAGGTTGACGGACAAGCTTTTCTCATCCCGCGCAAGCTAACAGTTTTTGCCCAACGAGTTAATGAAATGCCCATTTGCCACCGTTGGGAATTGGTAAGTTGCCGCAGTCTGTAGAAATCAATTGCGTCAGCTAATGGGGTTTTATCATCTGACTGGGGACGGTATCCAGGTTTGATGGAGATTTTCAGTATGGATTGAATCATTTTGCTGATTGATTTCCCCTAATTAAACCTTATTTGACTTTCCTTGCCGAGCCGCAGGCATAGCATGAGCCACGCCCGCTACATCTATAATCCCTTATACCTTCTGATATACAAAGATAGACCTGAAACCAAAAATTACATCTCCAATTACTAGCGCTCCTTTAAAACCCCTGACTAAAATCTGATTGGGAAATTCCATATAGACAGATATTTTTATTGGAATTTCCCATTCCTTCCAGACATTCATCTCAAACCATGAGAAAAAAGTCTATCCAGGTTGATTTAAACCCTCTGCGCTTGATAATAATCATCCGGGTCAATATCTTCTGGCAGTGCATCCAGCGGTTCTCCATTGCGAATATCCTGACCCATCCTCTTTTGTGTTCCTGCTGCATCGCCAGCCGCACTTTGTTGATCTTCCATCTTCCACGCCCCAAAATTCAGCCCTCGACGTGCCCAGTCGCTAGAGACGCGATTAAAGGTTTCTACCTCAAGCATTTTCTCAAATTCAAGCCGCTCCAGACAACCAGTACTCAGCCCTTTCGCCTTGGCTGCTGCAATATACTCCAACTTCAGCGTGCCATCGCGATTGAAGCGTTGCTTGTCTTTCTCACTCCAAAAATCCCAAGCTGTGTAAGTTTTCTCTTCGGGTTCCGGTTGGGTTCGGTCTAGTTCAGCCAACTCGTCAAAACTCTTTTTTAACCGATTGGCATAAGAAATTATTGCCTCCTCGCTCAGACCTTTAGAAAGTAGTTCGCGTCTATGTTCGTCTTTCAACGAGCCATCTGAGGTGACTTTCTTTTGATTCATTGCTAACCAACGTTGAAGTCTCGACATCTCAACTTCTCCTAAATTTTCCAAAGCCAATTAATTTCCAAGAAAAACCTTATGCCTCTGACTTTCAAGCACTTCGATACCCGACTAAATCAGTGGATACACACAGACGGTGATCTCAACAATCCAGACTCTATCCTAACAGAAAAACTTGAGAATACCCTGTTGGAATTTTTCTTTCCTGACAAGGAGTTTTCCTTCGGGCAAATGGACGAAAAGACAACCTCAGAAGACTTAAAAAATCACCCAGAGGGACAGGTCTTGCTGTTCTCGTCCAAAACCCGATTGGTTTATGGGCCACCAGAATGTTTGGAAACCGTCGAGAAACTTTGCCCCGACCGAAAAGATAGGGGAGCCTATGGATCGATCTTTTTAGGGTCGTGTAAGAACGCGCTGCTAGAAAACGTCAATATTTTAATTGTAGATGATGCCAATGGAGAAAATGGAGGAATTCTAAAAAACGAAGATGCTTGGAAATTAGTGGGAGATTGCTACGGTCAAATCGCTCCCACTCTCTACAAAAAACTTGCTCAAATAGAAAAAGAATCCGAAGCTTATCATATCCTGCAACATCGCATAGGTTGGCGTCCCCAAGATGGGCAAGATACAGAATATCGCTTCGGAAAAGGGACTCTCAGACCCCATAAATTAGATGATTTACCTTACATCAACTCCACTTCGACCAAAATCGACATTATCATCCCCATTTCCAGCTTCAAAGGTACAGACAAAGACAATCCCAACGGCACGATTAAACCTCAAATTAAACCAGGGTTGTACAACCAAACAATATGGATTGGCGAGAAGGAACGCTCTCGCAAAAGTTCTACCGCTATCTCCCAACTTTTAGCCTCCTTCCCTCAAGGAATTAAAGACTTTGCCGAGCAACTAGAAGCACAGGCTTTGTCACTGGCCCAAATCCAAAACGACCCCCGTCAACTAGCTCAAAAATACTGCGAAAAGTACGAAAAACGCAAGCAATTCACTCAAGAACAAAAGGAACAAATTACACAAGAAATAATCCAAACAGCCGCAGATGGCAATTTCGAATCAATGCTTTCAACAGCAGCAGACAACGAACTGGATTCAGAAATTGTAGAAATAGACGAGGAAAACCCCAAATCCGAGCGCGACGACCTATTCATGTACAAGCTAATTAAAGCCGACTTGATGGGTCACGCGCAACTATTGGAAACCGAAAAAGTTAAGCAAGAATTAAGCCGATTCCTCCAAAACGAATGGCGGGATATCGCCATCGGTAAAACCCTCACCTTTGACCGAGGCATGATTATTCCCTCCAAGGAACTGAAGAATGGTGAAATCAGCGTTTCTTGGCTTCCTGAAGGTGAAAAAGTTCTCAACTTCCGCTCTCCTTTCCTCAATTCCAATGGCTTGTGCGTCTCCCTCAACAAGCACGTTGAAGATTTCCTAGACCCTAACGGCAATCCTATAAAAGGCGCAATCGTTGTTAATGATGAAACTCACTCACGCATCCAAGCACGAATTAAAGTCTTAGAAGACCAACTTATTGCACACAACGAAATAGACCCAGCCGAAACCGAATCAGAACGCCAAGGTAGAGACTTTGACGGCGACTGTATCGGAGTAGAACTTGCCAAAAAATATCCCAACTTAACAGCAGAAGCAGAACGCAGAAACTTGCCAGAAAATGCCTACGCACCTACCGTTAAAGAACAGAAAAAATCTTTTTATAGAGAAGACGGCAGTCAACCAGAATTTGAAGAAATTGCTATCTTTATGTCCGATGGAATCAGCGTAGGCGTTATCAATAACCACGTTACGGCGGTAGAAGCTTTAGAATCTGAAATCGATCTATTAATAGCTCACGGTACGTTTGAGGAAAAATCAAAATACTTAGACAAAGTATCGAGTCATTACAAACAAATCTTTGCCCAAGAAAACTCTGAAAGAAACCCCAAGCCAATCCGGGAAACTTATCGAGATAGGATGCAGGAAATTGTCGAACTAGCCTCCGCCCAAAACCGAACTGAATCACTGCTAAACCAAGCCTTGACAATCAACCGCAACCTTTATCATAGCATAATTGAAGAAGGCTGCTATCAAAATCAAATTGCCGTCGATATGTTCAAGAGCGCTCGCGCTCCTGATATGGAAATCCTGAGAGAAAATAAACGGTATCTGTATCGAGATGTCAACTATATCAAAGACAAAAAAGCACCAACAGCCTACCTAAATAAAGGCATAGAATCCCCTGGCTACTCTCCAGTAGAACTCCTAATTTCCCAAGCCAATAAATATTTCCAAGCCTCCCAACTTGAATCGCGCCCTATCGTTCAATTTGCCGATTTATTCAAAGGCATTGAATTTACCCCTCAGCAAAAGTATGAAGCCATCCTTGCCAAAGATGAATTTGATCGGAAATTCAACGAAGCTACAAGGATGGAACAGCGGCGTAAAATTGAAACAGGCCCTTATGCCATCGTTCAAACTCAATCGGGAACTCGGCTAGAAATTACTAACCTAACCCGATACGAACAACCCAGAATTTGGCACGCTAAGCATCTAAATATTGAACTCAAAGAAATTCCAGAAAGGTTAAGAAGCCAAACACAACCTCATACTCTCCTAGCAGTAGCGCAAATTGACGGCGAGATGGAAAACGGGCAACCATTATATCGAGACTTGGGTACAATTAGCCAACAATCTATCATCGACCACAATTTAAAAGCGGGCATGAAAACAGAAGCAGCCACCCTGGTCGAAATTAAGCCCGAATTGAGAAAGAGTCAGACAAAAGTTTTGTTCCAACAAGCTTATGAAGATGCTAAAAAATATGGTAACCAATATCCAATTGAACAACGTCTCGCTGCTGCCGCTGCTGCTTGGGATGTATCGGCAACCCGTCAAGATGAAGTTGAAAATAAAAAATATGCAGAAGCTAAAAAAGTTTCTAATTTTGTCTTTGCCGC
>DNGG01000416.1:10450-10575 GCA_003486675.1 Cyanobacteria bacterium UBA11372 | reverse complement strand
GGTAACTTGTTGGCGGAAGCGCAAGCGGACTTGGGTGGAACGATTGTCATCCAACCGAATCAGTCGGTGACGTTTGATATCACCCGCTCATTGACTTTAGATGGCGGCGAAATCCACACCAACAC
>DNGG01000416.1:2929-10114 GCA_003486675.1 Cyanobacteria bacterium UBA11372 | reverse complement strand
CGGCGATCGCAGAAGGTGGCGCGATCGCAACTTACACCTTTACGATTACCAACGCTAGCGTTGCTACTGACCCAGTTACCATTACTTCTATTAGCGATGACAAGTTTGGTAACTTGTTGGCGGAAGCGCAAGCGGACAATGGCGGCAACACTATCGTTCTCAATCCCAGCGGTAGCTTTACCTTTGATATCACCCGATCGCTGACTTTGGATGCCCCTGGCGGGACGGCGGGAACTTATCAAACCTCCCATACCAACACTGTCACGGTGATTGGTAAGGATGATGAGGGTACAACTGATAGCGGTACTGATGACCATACGGTTACGGCTACTAATGTAGGGCCTACTATCAGCGTTCTCAAGAATGGCCCTGCAACGATCAATGAAGGTGGTTCAGTTGCAACTTATACCTTCACGATTACCAACAGCAGTGCTGTCACTGACCCTGTTACCATCACTTCTATCAGTGACAACCGATTCGGTAGTTTGTTGGCAGAAGCGCAAGCGGATAACGGCGGTAATACCATCGTGATTAATCCCAGCAGCAGCTTTACCTTCGACATCACGCGATCGCTGACTTTGGATGCGACGGGCGGCACTGTGGGAACTTATCAAACTTCCCATATCAATACCGTTACCGTCATCGGTCGGGATGATGAAGGGACGACGACGAGTGCTACTGATGACCATACCGTCAATGCTGCTAACGTAGGGCCGACTATCAGCGTTCTCAAGAATGGCCCTGCAACGATTAACGAAGGCGGTGGAGTTGCCACTTATACCTTCACGATTACCAACAGCAGTGCTGTCACTGACCCTGTTACCATCACTTCTATCAGTGACAACCGATTTGGTAGTTTGTTGGCAGAAGCGCAAGCGGATAACGGCGGTAATACCATCGTGATTAATCCCAGCAGCAGCTTTACCTTCGACATCACTCGGTCATTGACTTTGGATGCGACTGGCGGCACTGTGGGAACTTATCAAACTTCCCATATCAACACCGTTACCGTCATCGGTCGGGATGATGAAGGGACGACGACGAGTGCGACGGATGACCATACCGTCACGGCTGCTAACGTGGCTCCTACGATCGGCGTGGTTAAGAATGTCGTCAGCCCAGGGAGCTTCCGCGACACTGTAGGCGGTACGGTAACCTATACGGTGACGATTACCAACAACAGCAGCCCAACCGATCCAGTTACGATTACCTCGCTGCCAGATCGGCTCGTGTTTGACACAAACAACTCGAATGTTTACGGTGACACCGTAAATGGTTTGGCAGACACAGTTATCAATACGAATGTTCTGAGCCAAGCTCAGGCAGACTGGACGGCTCAAGGCAAGACGGGTCCTATCGTTCTCCAGCCGACCCAAACGTTTACCTTTGACTACACGGTGAATTTCCCAGCCAATACTTATCTGTTCTGGGAAGATCCAGTCAACACGATTACAGCTATCGGCGTTGATGACGAGGGTACTCAAGTCTCCGCCTCCGACGATGCGGCGGTAGACGTTACCACAAATAACAAGCGCAGCCTCGCACTCAGTCAATTGACTGGGCAGCGACCAAATTCAACCACACTCAGGGGTTTCTTCAAAGTCGATGATGTCAGCAGCGGCGTCACTAGCGATGCTGTGCTAACGAACATTGCTATGGGCTACGAGCGGCGGCAAGGTAACCAATGGGTAGATGTGGTCACAGGACAGCCAGCCGGATCAAATCCTTCGGGGCGTCCATCTGCCTACGAGCCAACTCAGTTCTGGGTGGAAAAAGGCACGCCGAATGGCATACTTGATGCGGGTGAAACGATTCTGCAAGATTTAAGCCCTACACCTGGTTTACAAACTACTGTTCGGTTTAACGATTTGGTCTACATCGGCTACCAGTCAACCTTCAGCGGCGGAGTTCCGAATCCAATTCGGGCTACGGCAATCGTTGGATTACCAGAGGATGACACCCGTTTCGGTGTGTTTACTACCACCAACACTTTCACGTTCTAACCCAAAGGTTCGTAGTAGCGCTAAAGCGCTACTACGAACCTTTGCAAAGCGAGTCAGTTTCATAGCTTGGGTAACCGCAAAGTTGGGCAATTGGCTTCAGAATGGGAACAATCTAGTTCCGAGCTTGGACAACCGAGTTCGGAACTTGAAGTTTCGAGTTCACAGTTTGAAATTCCGAGTTCCCAGCTCGAAATTTCGAGTTCACAGCTCGAAGTTCCGAGTTCCCAGCTCGAAATTTCGAGTTCACAGCTCGAAGTTTCGAGTTCCGCGCTTGAAAGTTCCACCCCGCCCGGAAATAAATTTCCGTTGCTCACAGCGAAAGTCGGTTAAAACCGACTAAATGCAATGATGTACCAGTCCGTTTTAACGGACTTTAGCTATCAGCCAGGGACTTAAGTCCCTGGCGGGCTGGTGTATTACCTCGTTTCCAGTCTCCTGGCTGGAAATGCAACTGGGGAGGCTCCTGCCTCCTGGTTCGACTAGAGGCAGGAGCCTCTAGAATGGCGTTACCAGGCTCTTGCCTGGTAACGAGGAAAGAGCCTGGTAACGAGGAAACGAGGAATCTGTACTATTAGCTTTCTATGTCTATAAATTCTGCTCAAGATTCTGGCGCAATTCAGGCGCAGATGCAATTGGGAATTCAGCATTACCAGTCTGGGCGATTGGTGGAAGCAGAGGCTTGTTACGAACAAGTGGTGCAATTGCAGCCGCATCATGGGGGTGCTTGGCATCTGCTGGGAGTTATTGCCTATCAACGGCATCAGTATCAAAATGCGATCGCTAGAATTACGCGATCGCTCGAACTCGAACCCCATAACGCCGAAGCTTATAAAAATTTGGGCAATAGTTATAAAAAACAGGGCGATCTTGCCCAAGCTTTCCAGTGCTATCACAAAGCGCTCCAACTGCAACCCGACTATGGGGCTGTTTATAACAGTTTGGGAATTCTGTATAAAGAATGCGGGCAGTTGCATCAAGCAATTGAGTGTTACCAGAAGGCAATCCAACTGCAACCCGACTATGCTCCGGCTTGCAATAATCTGGGCAATGCTTATCGAGAGCAAGGCGAGTTGGAAAAAGCTGTTGAGTCGTTTTGTCGCGCTCTGGAAATTAAGCCTCACTATGTAGAAGCTTACGATAATTTGGGCATTGCTTTGCAAGAACAAGGGAAATTAAGGGAAGCGATCGCATCCTACCATCGCGCGCTAAAATTCAACCCTAACTATGCCAATGCTCGTTGCAATTTGGGTTTGGCTCTGCTATTGGCAGGAGAATTGAGTCAAGGTTTCTCAGAATACGAATTCCGATTCGAGCGAGATGAACCTGTAAGAAAATTGCTCTCGACTCCTGTATGGCAAGGCGAACCTCTAGAAGGTGAAGATATTCTTTTATGGAGCGAGCAAGGACTGGGAGATTCGATTCAATTTGTCCGCTATGCTCTGTTATTACAACAACAGGGAGCAAAGGTAACCCTTGCCACCAATTCTCCTTTAGTTCGTCTATTTCAAGAGTGTTTAATTGATTCGGCTGCTACAGTTATCAATCAAGATCGAGCTGATGTCAGCGTTTACAAGAATCATATTTCTTTAATGAGCTTACCCCGGCTGTTTAAAACTCCCTCGGAAACCGTTCCGGCTCAAATTCCTTACATTCAGGCACCCGCAACTATTCCACCCGATTTTAAATTGCCCAATACTCCTGCTTTTAAAATCGGTATTGTTTGGGCGACTAGCATTACTAATAACAAATTATATCACAAAAAGTCTATAGCAAGCGATTTATTTTTCCCAACATTTGAAGAGTTATTGAGACAAGAGAAAATAGAACTTTGGAGCTTGCAAGTAGGAGCAGATGCGGCGCAAATCCAACCTTGGTTGCATATAAGTGGAGTTCGGGATATCAGCAACTTGCTGAAAGATTTTGTTGATACTGCTGCTGTAATTCATCAGTTGGATTTAGTTATTACTGTCGATACTGCTGTGGCACATTTAGCAGGTGCAATGGGGAAACCCGTGTGGGTTTTGTTGCCTTTTGTGTCTGATTGGCGTTGGCAATTGCAGCGTCACGATACGCCTTGGTATCCAACGATGGAGTTATTTCGCCAACCGAGTCGGGGAGATTGGGCGAGCGTTTTGCATCAGGTGAAAGAGAAACTTGCTAGGGCTTTAGGGGCAGAAATAGGGGTTGAAAATAATGATGGTGGAGCTGATTATAGATGGGGGATTGCTTATCAAAAGGAAGGAAAATTAGCAGAAGCGATCGCATCGTATCAAAAAGCGCTTCAATTACAACCTAATCGGTTTGAAGCATACAATAACTTGGGGAATATTTACCATAAGCAAGGAAAATGGGGGGAAGCGATCGCTTGTTATCAAAAAGCGATTGAACTGCGACCAAACTTGGCTCAGCTTCATTACAATTTGGGGATTGTGCGGGAAGAATCGGGAGAATTGGAAGAGGCGATCGCTTGTTACCAAAGAGCAATTCAACTCCAACCCAATTATGCTGAAGCTTACAACAATATCGCTAGCGTTTATCGAGAGCAAAAACAGTTCGCTCTGGCTTTAGAATCTTACGAAAAAGCAATTCAACTTCAGCCAAACCACGTTGCAGCTTATCTCAACCGAGGATTAACGTTACTTTTATTAGGCGAATTGGAGCCAGGGTTTTTAGATTACGAAAGGCGATTTGAAACCCCACAATCGGCGCGGTTTAAACCAAAAAATCCCATGTGGAATGGCTCAAATATTGCAGGGAAATCTATTGTTCTCTGGAACGATCAAGGATTGGGCGATGGGATTCAATTTGTCCGCTATGCTAAGTTATTGCAAGCGCGAGGAGCGAAGGTTATCCTCAGTGCCTATTCTGTTTTAGTTCCTTTATTTCGTGAATGTCTGCAAAGGGATTTTGAAGTTGTAGATAAAAAATCCTGCGACATTTACGCCTATGACTATCATGCTTCTTTAATGAGCTTGCCAGCGATTTTCAAAACAACCGCCGATACCATCCCTAATGCTATTCCTTATATCTTTCCACCTCAGCCATTGCGGCATAAATGTATTCTGCCAAAGTCTGACTCTTATCGCATTGGGATTGTTTGGGCGAGTGGGGCTGAGAATGCGGAGCTTTATTACAAAAAATCTGGCGCGCCAGACTTATTTATTGAATTGCTCGCATTAGGCAATGTCTCGCTATACAGCCTGCAAGTGGGGATAGATGCTGGTAAGATTCAGCCTTGGGTTGACAATAAGCGAGTTCATAACCTGAGTCATCTTCTAACTGATTTTGCTGATACAGCTACTGCGATCGCTCAGTTGGATTTAATTATTACTGTCGATACCGCCGTCGCCCATTTAGCGGGAGCAATGGGGAAACCTGTTTGGGTTTTACTGCCTTTTATTCCCGACTGGCGCTGGCAATTGGAACGTCAAGATAGTCCCTGGTATCCTACAATGAGATTGTTTAGACAAGCGAGTCGGGGAGATTGGACTAGCGCGTTTGAGCAAATTAAAGAAAAACTGCAAGAAGTGCTGACTGAGGTAAAGATGGGTGCGACGGAAATCGAGCGAATCCAAAAGCAACTGGAATTGGCGTTGCACTACCATCAGTCTGGGGAATCAGAGAAAGCAGAAGCTGGTTATCAGCAAATTATCCAGCAGCACCCAGAGAATGCGGATGCTTGGCATTTGTTAGGAGTGATTGCCAGTCAGCGGCGGGAATATCAAACAGCAATTGAGCGGATTAATCGGGCAATTGAGTTAAATCCAGACTCGCCTAGTTTCTACAATAACCTGGGTAACGCTTATCGAGAGCAGGGGGATTTAGTTGGTGCGATCGCATATTACCAAAAAGCGATTCAACTCCAATCCGATTATGCCGATGCCCACAAGAATTTAGCCGATGTTTACCAACAGCAAGGAAAATCGGCTGAAGCGCTGCGAGAATCCGGTATTGTGGCTCAAATTTCCGGAAAATTACCTGAAGCAATCTCATACTACCGACGGGCAATTCAACTTAAACCCAACTCGGCTGGAATTTATATCAATCTGGGGAATGCTTACAGCGAGCAAGGAGAGATAGAGCCAGCAATCGAGTGCTATCAAAAAGCAATTCAACTCCAACCCAACAATGCAGGAGCCTATAACAACTTAGGGCTGGCATATCGCGAACAAGGAAAGTTTGATCGAGCAGTCGAGTATTACCAAAAAGCCGTTCAACTTCAACCAGACTATGCCGAAGCTCGCGCCAATCTGGGAATGGCATTACTTTTATTGGGCGACTTTGAACGCGGTTTTGTGGAGTATGAATGGCGCTTTGAAGCTAGAGCTAAAAAACTGAGTACCTGCAAACCCCAGATTCCAGCTCCAGAATGGGATGGCTCCTCACTCGAGGGAAAATCTATCCTGCTTTGGAGCGAGCAAGGATTGGGAGATGCGATTCAGTTTGTGCGCTATGCCCTGCTATTGCAAAAAACAGGGGCTAACGTAATTCTCAATGCTCATCATTATCCTTTAGTGCCACTGTTTCGGGAATGCCTGCAAGACAAAGTTGAAGTTGTAGATCAAGACTCTTGCGACGCCTACACCTACGACTACCATGCTTCATTGATGAGCTTGCCGCACATGCTTAAAACTACCGCTGATAACATTCCCAATTCTATTCCTTATATATTGCCACCCCATCCGTTACGCTCCCATTGTATTCTCCCCCCATCGGATTCTTACCGCGTCGGGATTGTTTGGGCATCTGGAAATCTCAATAATGGACTTTATCAGAAAAAATCTTGTACGCCGGAATGGTTTATTGACTTGCTGGATGCGGGAAATGTATCTCTTTACAGCTTGCAAGTCGGTGTGGATGCCCCCCAAATTAAACCTTGGTTGGATAATGAACGCATTCACGATTTAAGTCCGATCTTGAAGGATTTTGTCGATACTGTCACTGTTATCGATCAATTAGATTTAGTCATTACGGTAGATACCGCCGTCGCCCATTTAGCAGGAGCAATGGGCAAACCTGTTTGGGTTTTGCTGCCTTTTATTCCCGACTGGCGCTGGCAATTGGAACGTTTGGATAGTCCTTGGTATCCGACGATGCGGTTGTTTAGACAGCCAACTCAAGGGGATTGGGCTGGTGTTTTTCAGCAAGTAAAAGATGCCTTTCCTCGTTCCCAGGTTCCACC
>DNGG01000416.1:0-2594 GCA_003486675.1 Cyanobacteria bacterium UBA11372 | reverse complement strand
GCTCTGCCTCGGCAGGTTATTGATATAAAAAAATCTGAATCTATCTTGTATAGTTCCCAACAAAGGGAGGCAGAGCCTCCAAAATTGCGTTCCCAGGTTGAACCTGGAAACGAGTTGCAAAACGAGTTGCAAAAGGAGGCAGAGCCTCCAAAATTGCGTTCCCAGGTTGAACCTGTAAACGAGTTGCAAAGGGAGGCAGAGCCTCCAAAATTGCGTTCCCAGGTTGAACCTGGAAACGAGTTGGAAGATTTGTCTTGTGGGATGGGCATCTTGCCCGTCGCCCCCATTTCAGCGATCAAGAAAGGCAAGGCAGATAAAAAGAAAAAGGAATCAGTAACAGAGCATTACAATCGAGGGCTGGCGCTGAAAAAACAAGGGAAGTTGGATCTGGCGATCGCATGTTACCAAAAAGCGATTCAAATTCAACCAAACTATGCCCCAGCTTATAACAGTTTGGGGATTGTCTATCGCGAGAAAGGGCAATTAGAGCAAGCGATTCAGTCTTATCAAAAGGCGATCGCATGTCAGGAGAACTACGTGCAAGCCTATAATAATCTGGGGAATGCTTTGAGAGATGATGGCAAGTTGGATTTGGCGATCGCATCCTACCAACAAGCTCTAAAACTCGACCCCGATTATATCAATGCCCATTTGAATTTAGGGAATGCTCTGCAACAACAAGGGAAGTTCGCCCAAGCTATAGAGTGTTTGGAGCAAGTCATTCAACGCCAACCTAACTACGCGGATGCTTATAGCAGTTTAGCTCATGCCTACAAAGCCCAAGAAAACTTAGAAGCCGCGATTAACTGCTACCAAAAAGCCATCGAGCTGCAACCAGATTCTGCTTCCGCCCATTGCAATCTGGGAATTGCCTTGCAAGCACAAGGAAATTTACCAGCAGCGTCTCAATCTTATCAACGCGCCCTGCAAATCGACTCTGGCTATTGGCTGGCACTGATTAATTTGGGCGATATTTGGCGCAATCAAGGCTATCCCACCTTGGCGATTAACTATTACCGCCAAGCTTTAGGGATTAATCCCGGCAATCAGGCAGGAAAAATTAATCTCGCCTCGGCATTAAAAGATCGGGGGGCGGTTAACGAAGCGATCGCTATGTCTCGCCAGATTTTAGCTGAGAATCCTTCTCTGGTTCATGCCCATCAAAATCTGCTGTTGTACTTGCACTATAGTCAGGATGTTGAACCTTCAGCGATTTATGAGGAACACAAATCTTGGGCAAAACGCCATGCAAGTTTATTAGGAGAGAATCTGGATTATAGTGCGATCGCTCGCATCCCCGAAAAACTCCTCCGCATCGGCTACGTTTCCGGCGATTTCTTAACCCATTCCGTCTCATTTTTCTTTGAACCCCTCCTCACCGCCCACAACCAGCGCGATTTTGAAGTTATCTGCTACGCCAACAACAACAAAAGCGATGCCACAACGGCAAGATTGCGTAAATGCGCCGAGGGTTGGCGCGAGATTTATAACTTAAATGATGAGCAATTCGCCGCACTGGTCATCCAGGATAAAATAGACATATTGGTAGATTTATCCGGACATACAAACGGCAATCGCCTCTTAGCCTTCGCCCGCAAAATAGCCCCGATCCAAGTTAGTTACATCGGCTATCCCAATACAACCGGAATCGATACAATCGATTACCGCATTACCGACAATAGGGCAGATCCAGAAGGGCAGACAGAACACTTATACTCAGAGCAATTAATTCGTCTGCCACATGGGTTTTTGTGCTATCAACCCCCGCAAAACTACCCAGACGTCAGTTCATCCCCCCTGCTGGAAAAAGGTTATATTACCTTTGGCTGTTTCAACAACTTATCAAAAGTCAACCCGCAACTAATTAGTTACTGGGCAAACATCCTCAAAAATGTCCCAGAAAGTCGGATGCTGATTAAATCTTGGACGCTATCTGATTCCGGAATGCGCGACGAATTGCACAGACTATTCCAACAACAAGGAATTGAGCCAAATCGCATCGAACTCAGCGGTTGGATTGCTGCCAAAAACGAACACCTTTCCTTGTACGATCGGGTGGATATCGCCCTCGATACCTTCCCCTACAACGGCACAACAACTACTTGCGAGGCAATGTGGATGGGAGTGCCAGTAATTTCTTTAGCAGGTAAAAGTCACGTCTCGCGAGTCGGCGTTAGTTTACTCTCATCTGTGGGATTGGAAGAGTTAATTGCTCAATCTGCTCCAGAGTACATACAAAAAGCAGTTAACCTTGCCAATAATAAAAATAAACTGCAACAACTGCGAGCAAGCTTGCGATCGCGAATGCAAGCCGCACCCCTCACAAATGCCAGTCTGATTGCCCAATCTCTGGAAACAGCTTATCGTCAAATGTGGCGGCGTTGGTGCGATAGTCTACCCGTCGCAGAAGTAGTTGAGATGGGCAAGATGCCCATCCCACACAAGATGCCCATCCCACCAGAGTTAATTTCTGCCGAATCTGTAGGGAGATTGACGGGCAAGATGCCCATCCCACAAGACAAATCTTTCTCTTGTGGGGTAGGCGTCTCGCCTGGGGAAATATTTGATGGCGATGCGGGCAAGATGCCCATGCC
>DNGG01000193.1:14830-15020 GCA_003486675.1 Cyanobacteria bacterium UBA11372 | reverse complement strand
TGTAACTCTTCCCGCAGGTGAGATACTTCAGTTTGCAGGTTATTTAGGATTGGGGTGTCAGTTTGGATCACGATCGCTCCTCATCGACGATATTGCCAACAATGGGCGTGCCTTGCCATTCGCGCCCATCTTATCATGCTGCTCTTAGTTGGGCATAGGGCAATTGGGCAGGTGAGCTGTGGGGCAGGTG
>DNGG01000193.1:4794-14562 GCA_003486675.1 Cyanobacteria bacterium UBA11372 | reverse complement strand
GGTGCAGGTGAGCTGTGGGGCAGAAGGTTATTTGAACGTACATTCTCCTGAAGCTGCGGTTACTCCCCATCTCACCTGCACACCTACACACCTACACACCTACACACCTACACACCTGCACACCTGCACTCAGAGTCCCTACGCTTCAGCTGCGGCAGGTTCTTTAGCTGTCTCTTCGCTTGCTGCTTCTGGTTTGATCGTGAGGTAGCGAATCACTTCATCAGAAAGGCGCATAGCGCGTTCTAAGACAGCGATCGCGCTGCCTTTGGCTTTATAGTTCATTTGGATGTAGATGCCGTCGCGCTGCTTTTTAATCTCGTAGGCGAGACGGCGCTTACCGCGATGCTGGATTTCCACTTGATCGCCGCCATTTTCCCGCAGGATGTTTTGATATTTTGCGATCGCTAGCTCAACCTGTTCTTCTCCCAGGTCGGGACGCAAAATATACATAGTTTCGTAGTTTTGCATGGGATGTTTTCTCCTTATGGACGCAAAGGCCACTGCCAGAACCTGAGTGGAAACCTGCTCTCACTCGGTCAGCCAGTAGCAAGGAATTCTAATTTTACAAAAATTTGAGCTTAAACGATACAGGTCAAGCAGCTAAATTTTTGCCCTGACCAAAAAGGTTAAGGGGGAAGGGGAAAAAGGGATTTGGAGGAAAGACTGGTGGGGAAGAATAGATATGTGGTAAAAGTCCCTTTGTGGGAATCAAATTTTACACCAGATCTAACGCTAGAGCTTTCATCAAAAAATTGGGTTTTAAACCCCGTGCTTCTAGCACGGCTTTACTTGCTTTAGTCTAGCCTTCTCACAAAATATCTGTTAGAGTGTGAGACATGGAAAAAGCCTACAGTTACCGATTTTACCCAACCTCCGAACAAGAGTCGCTACTGCGGCGCACGCTCGGCTGTGTTCGGTTAGTCTACAACAAGGCACTCCACGAACGTACTCAGGCATGGTACGAGAGCCAGGAGAGGATGGGATACAATCAAACCTCTTCCATGCTGACAGGGTGGAAAAAACAAGAAGACCTCGAATTTCTCAACGAGGTAAGCTGTGTTCCGTTGCAACAAACCCTTCGCCATCTACAAACTGCCTTCACTAACTTTTTCGCGGGCAGGGCAAAGTATCCTAGCTTTAAGAAAAAACGAAATGGTGGTAGTGCCGAGTTCACTAAGTCCGCTTTCAAGTTTAAAGATGGACAAATTTACATTGCCAAGTGTATCGAACCTTTGCCTATCCGTTGGTCAAGGCAGATTCCCTCTGGTTGTGAACCGAGTAGCATCACGATTCGATTCCATCCTTCCGGGCGTTGGCACGTCTCTATCCGATTTGATGACCCGACTATCAAGCCTCTGCCCGCAACAGATAAAGCAATAGGAGTAGATTTAGGAATTAACAGTCTGATAGTCACGAGCAACGGGGATAAAATCTCCAACCCGAAACATCTCAAGAAATACTACCATCGCTTACGGCAGGCACAAAAAAGCCTTTTTCGTAAACAGAAAGGTTCTAAAAATCGAGACAAAGCGAGAATTAAGTTAGCCAAGATTCACGCTAAAATCACCGAGACACGAAAAGACCACCTACACAAACTAACCACTCAACTGGTGCGTGAAAATCAAACGATTGTAGTTGAGGATTTAGCGGTTAAAAACATGGTCAAAAACCCTAAACTGGCACAGGCTATATCAGATGCAAGTTGGGGAGAAATTACCCGTCAGTTAAACTACAAATGTCTTTGGTACGGTAGAAATTATATCGAAATAGACAGATGGTTTCCCAGTTCCAAGCGTTGTAGTTGTTGTGGGTATATAGTTGAAAAAATGCCCCTAAACATTCGTGAATGGGATTGCCCGAATTGTGGTAGTCACCATGACTCTGATGTGAACGCGGGTAAAAATATTTTGGCGGCAGGACTTGCCGTGTCAGTCTGTGGAGCGACCGTAAGACCCGAACAGAGTAAGTCTGTGAAGGCGGGTGCTAAGAAGCAGAAACCTAAATCGTGAGGTTTAGGAATCGCCGCACTTCTCTGGCGGCGAGGATGTCAAACAGTGTCAATAGCTGCCTGCGATCGCTGCCTCCTTTGCGTAGCCGTTGCTGATGCTCTCAAACTCCCTGTCCCAAATCCCTTGTTCTCTCCCCTATGGCTAAACGTTACGTCCGAGTTCAGACTGCAAAGGGTGAAACATACTACGGCTTATTACAATTAAGTCGCAGTGCAATCCTGCTGGATGCACCCCCTTGGTTGCAAGGTCAACCTACGAATGTGGAGTTAGAACCAGATAGTTACAAGCTACTGGCTCCTTGCGCTCCGTCCAAAATTATCGCGGTGGGTAAAAATTATGCTGCTCACGCCAACGAAATGGGAAGCGATGTGCCAAAAGAGCCGCTATTATTTTTGAAGCCACCCACAACAGTAATTCCCACTGCTGCCGATATTTGGTATCCTCCCCAGTCCCAGCGTGTTGATTACGAAGGGGAACTGGCGCTGGTGATTGGCGATCGCGCCAAAGATTGTACGCCCCAACAAGCGGGCGCGAAAATTTGGGGTTACACGATCGCCAACGACGTGACGGCGCGAGATTTACAAAAAAAGGATAGTCAGTGGACGCGGGCTAAAGGATTCGATACCTTCTGTCCATTAGGGCCTTGGATCGTGCGAGAATTGAGTCCCGGAGCCAGATTGCAAACGTTTTTGAATGATAACCCAGAGCCGGTACAATCGGCGACTATCGATCAAATGGTATTTTCCCCAGAGCAATTGGTGTCCTATATCAGTCAAATCATGACCTTGCTGCCTGGGGATGTGGTTTTGACCGGCACCCCAGCGGGGATAGGGGCGATGCAGGTGGGCGATCGCGTGCGAGTTGAAATTGAGGGCATTGGATTTCTGGATAATACCGTTGTCGCCAGACCCTCAACCGCACCCTCGTAGTGGTGTTTCTATCGCACTTGCATGTGGACGGCGTCACTAATCGTGGGAATTTCTGCATAACGTCCCAGCAGCGACTGAACCACCGAATAAATTACAGCAGCCAAGACGCCCAAAAATATCACGTTGAAAATCGTTTCAATGATAAAGGTAATTTGGATACCTTGCACCAAAATTGGCACGATCAGACTGCATAAGACCAAAACAATATCGATGAGAATGGCCTGCATCGTATTGAAGCGAATAAAGTGGGCGATCCTTTCGTTTCGGACTACGGCAAAGTACAATGCAAAGAAGATAATTATCCCCGCGAACTGCCCCAAAGCACGATAAATCAACAGTACGGGTGCTAGGGGCAGTAGAATGTATTGAAAAACAGGAAACTGTTGAAACAAAAAACGCCCAAAAGCTAGCCCTTCAATCAAAGGCAGCAAATAAGGAAGGCTGGCAAAAATGCGCTCTCTAACGGTCGTCGTTCCCCGCCAAGTCATCGATTTGTTCTCCTTTCGCGCCATCAGAATCGTTCCTCAGTATTAAACCCAGGATAGCGCAGCCAAGCAGCCAAAGACCGAACCCAGGCCCTAGGGGCGTCTTTGGCTGTCATGCCTAGATATTACTTAAGTTCCCTGGCGCTACTATTTGATATTGGCGATGCGGAACCCCATTTGACACTCGTACTGGTCTGGTTGATTTTCCCCCAGTTTGCCAACGGCGTGACCGCAACGCAGTTGACCGCCCCTCCAGCGGGGTTGACCGCTATGGTCTGCTAGCAAGCAGGTTTGACAAACAACCTGGGGAGGAAGGACTTGCTCGTCCATCAAGATGACTAACATAGTTTGACACCTCCAGTACATCCGGTGATGCAACTGAGTTAATTTTAAGTTAATAATTTGGGAAAATGGTATAAATACACACAGAGCTTAACTTAAGCTGCTGCTGCACGCCAAAGCAAGCGATCGCGAGTGGGTGGGGTCGGCAGATGGCAAATCCGAAACGCAAGTTGTTAAAAAGAGGCTGAAGTTCTGTCAGAGATAGGAAAAACGGCGCTATCATGGGGAACGCGATATGCCGACCGCACGCTGCGCGAACGCACTGTCAATAAATATTCTTGGGACGCATTGTTGTGACTCACACTAACTTAGACTTCTTAGCCGAAACCGATCCAATGGTTGCAGATTTGATTGCTCAAGAGCTTGGGCGACAACGCGACCATTTAGAATTAATTGCTAGCGAAAACTTCACCTCAGCAGCTGTTCTAGCCGCTCAAGGATCGGTTTTAACCAACAAATACGCCGAAGGATTGCCCGGAAAGCGCTATTATGGCGGCTGCGAATATATCGATAAAATCGAGCAACTCGCCATCGACCGAGTTAAACAATTGTTTGGCGCTGCTTGGGCGAACGTTCAACCCCATTCCGGCGCTCAAGCCAATTTTGCCGTATTCCTATCCCTTTTAAAGCCAGGGGATACGATTATGGGGATGGATTTGTCCCACGGTGGACACTTAACCCACGGTTCCCCTGTGAATGTATCGGGGAAATGGTTTAAAGTGCAGCACTACGGCGTTAGTCAAGCAACCGAGCAATTAGATTACGACCAAGTGCGGGAACAGGCGCTGCAACATCGTCCGAAATTAATTGTTTGCGGCTATTCGGCTTATCCCCGCATCATCGACTTTGAAAAGTTTAGAGCGATCGCCGACGAAATTGGCGCTTACCTGTTAGCCGACATCGCCCACATCGCCGGATTAGTCGCCACCGGACATCACCCCAATCCCCTACCCCACTGTCACGTGGTCACTACCACCACCCACAAAACCTTGCGCGGCCCCAGAGGTGGTTTAATTATGACCAACGACCCCGAACTGGGCAAACAACTCGATAAAGCCGTCTTCCCCGGAACTCAAGGCGGACCATTGGAACACGTCATCGCCGCTAAAGCAGTCGCGTTTGGCGAAGCCCTCAAACCAGAATATAAAACCTATTCGGGCCAAGTAATCGAAAATGCCAAAGCAATGGCAACCCAATTGCAAGCACGCGGATTTAAGATTGTATCCGGCGGCACTGACAATCACTTGATGCTAGTAGATTTACGTAGCATCAACATGACCGGAAAGCTTGCAGACAAACTCGTCAGCGGCGTCAACATTACGGCGAATAAAAATACAGTGCCATTTGATACCGAGTCGCCGTTTGTAACGTCGGGATTGCGCTTGGGTTCGCCCGCGATGACGACGCGCGGAATGGGAACGGCAGAATTTACCGAAATTGCCAATATTATTGCCGATCGATTGTTGCATCCGGAAGATGAAACAGTAGCGAGTGACTGTCGGCGTCGGGTAGCGTCATTGTGTTCGCGCTTCCCGTTATATCCGCATTTGAATATACCCGTTCCTGCTTTAGCTTAGATTGCCTAGAAACCCGGTTTATTTAAGAAACCGGGTTTCTAGAGATATATTTGCGATCGCTCCTATCTGTCAGAAGTTACTGATGGGTGGGAGCGATCGCCGATCAACTCTGAACGAAAATTTCAGACGTGCCTAATCTCTATCAAAAATTATTTGCGAATGGATAAATCATGATGATTGCACCTGTTTCAGTTGTTGGGTAAGAGTAGCCATATTGTTTTGGTAAGTCTCGATTAAAGCTTTCAAAGAATCAATTTCAGCTTGCAAGTCTTCAATTGACGGTAGTTTAATGGCTGATTCTTTGATAATCTCTACATCATCTTCTAGTTCATCAAGCATCACGGTATAAAACCAACCCTTGCCAAGTTCATACGCTCGTCTTGTCCCTGGTGAGTTGTATTCCATACCAACAATTTGACCCCGTTTAATCGTTTGCCCCAAATAGTATTTAGGGCAATCCCAATGGTTGGGAAATGAAATGTTGTTCATATTTACCTCGACAATAAAACTAGCCGCTATTTATACGGCTAAGTGATAAATGGTGTTATGCGTTTAGAATTGCGGTTACTGCTTGGATGTCAGTTGCCCAACTGCTGCGCTTTTTGGTGTTGCAGGGTTGAGATATCCAAAAGCCATCCAGATTTTGGTAGAAAGTGCCGAGTAGGTTGATTCCTTGGTGTCCACCCCAGACGCGGTAGAGTGTGCCAAATAAATCATCTACAGAATCAATCTCGTATTCGGCGGCGCGTTGGGATTGCTCGGATAGATAAAGATTTAACTGAAACTGGGATAGAGCTTGATTGTCTAGAATCGCTTGGGACATAATAGAGGTCTCCATGAATATTTGGGATAGAGAAGGCGGCGATCTTTGGAAGGTGAACCGCTTTCTCTATGTTTATTATTACCCACCAATAGTAGGTTAATCAATAGATATCTATATAATAGTTTGCGATCTAATAGCGGGAGTTCATAAGACATATTAATAGCTAGACTACTGTTGTTAGGTTATACTCTCAGTAGGTGGTAAAGAATATGCCCGTGGAAGTCAGGTTAAAACAAATCAGAGAAGCTAAAGGCTTGTCTCAAAACGCATTGGCACGACAGCTAGAAATGTCTCTTGCTAATGTGCAAAAAATTGAATACGGCAAAGCTAAATCTATCCCTCTTGATACGTTAGAGAAAATTTGCCTAACACTTGACTGCGAAATTGGTGATTTATTAGTGCTTGTTAAATTGGCAAACTAACAGCACTGCGCTAACTAAGTAGGTGCAGGTAAATAAAGTGAAAATAGCAAGGATGAAGAGTTTTATCACTATGCATTACGGTTGTAGTTGCTAACTACCTTGGTTAATACTCGTGAAGTGCAGTAGTCAGTAGTCAGTAGTAGGTTGGGTTTCGTGCCTCAACCCAGCCTACGGAATCTCAAGCTTTTTTGTTTCAAGCCTCTTGCAGGATAGGCAACCAGCGAGGTAAGCGATGCCTGCACAAATGGCTAAGGAGCGATACAATTTACTTAACTGACTAAGCTGTTTCAACCACAAAGGTAATAGCCTAATTCCATGAATACTCTCGACCAAGTCCTAGAAACCGCTTTACAACTGCCCTATGAACAGCAGGAAATGCTGATCAAAATTCTGCAAAACCGCTACCACGAAAGTCGCCGAAAAGAAATCGCTGCGGATGCACTAACAACCTTGGCGAATTTCCGTGCCGGTAAATTTCAACCCCAATCAGCCCAGGATGTGGTTGCAGCATTGCGCCAGTCTTTGCAAGAGCCAGAAGCATGAGAGCTTTGGTTTTAACCCCCAAGTTCAAACGGGCATTCCGCAAGTTTGTCAAGCGAAATATTGACCTCCAGCAACGTATTGAAGACACTCTTCAACAAATGGAAGCAGACGTATTTGCCCCAAGCCTGGGTACGCACAAACTGAGCGGCAACCTCGAAGGTCTTCAGTCCTGCTCTTGCGGCTATGATTGCCGTATTGTCTTTTCTATTGAACAAGATTCGGAAACTAAAACTGAAGTCATTGTTCTGCTCGACATCGGAACGCATGATGAAGTTTATTAACTGCGTCGGTAGTTGCGGCGGGATAACAACCCAATCTACATTTGTCGAAATGGCGCTAATAACGCCTCGCTCCACTGTTGGTCAGTTTCCGACAATGCTGGTGGTGGAATTGGTTGACGATAATCGATTCGACTGGGGTAACGGGCGCGATATGTATACCCTAGCTTGCGCGTGAAGCTATCGCTATCGCTCCAAGAATCGCACGCATTGCGGTTTGAGGATTACGAACGTCATGCTAAACGTCGTGTTAAGTAAGATAGGCAACCAGCGAGGTAAGCGATGCCTGTAAAAACTAAAGAACAAGTGCTAAATCTCTTGTGGGAGCATCAACAGAAATTGCGACAATTTGGTGTGAGCCGTTGCGGTGTCTTTGGTTCATTTGCACGCGATGCGGCTGATGACCAAAGTGATGTAGATATTCTTGTCGCATTTGAGCCAGAGCAAAAAACTTTTGATAACTTTATACATCTTGCATTCTTTCTGGAAGACCTTTTTGGCAGGACAGTTGACCTCGTGACTATCGAGTCACTAAGTCCTTATATTGGGCCACGCATTTTGGATGAAGTTGAGTATGTCTCCGTCGGCGCGTGATTATTTACAGCATATCCTTGACGAGACGACCTATATCCTAACCAGTTCTAAAGGTGTGGATAAAGCAACTTTTCTTCAGGATGAAACACTGAAGCGAGCCTATGTTCGTAGCCTGGAAATTATTGGTGAGGCAGTCAAACAACTACCGGATACAATCCGCCAAAAATATACGTCAGTAGAGTGGCGAGCAATGGCTGGGATGCGCGATCGCCTGATTCATAAATACTTTGGCGTTGATTACGATATTGTGTGGGATGTTATCGTGAATAAGATTCCTGTGCTGGATGCAGAAATTAAGCAGATTCTGGGACAAGAATACCCGGCATAACAACCCTGGATTGGTATCGGGTTTCTCGGTAACGGTGTAGCGGTGGTGGTTTGGACAGAAAGAGCAGTGAACGTTATTCGGATTATTTCAGCACGACGGGCGAATCGCTATCAACGGCAATGCCAAGGCTGCAAGGCTATTGTTTAAATACCTAGTTCAATCCTGAAAAACCAACTAGAGTCAAAGGCTATGACGGGATCTGACTTACACCAGTTGTTGCTTTCCAAGTGGGGACGCTCTTACGATATGCAGCTACGCCGCACTCAGGGCAAGATTTTTGTCCAGGTGATGTGGAAATATCTAGAGCAAGCGTCGTTTCCCCTCAGCGAGGCAGAATATATGGCGCATCTCGATACGATTGCTAGTTATCTTGTGGCGTTGGGAGCGACAGCTCAAGTGCAAAAATATATTGAACAGACGCGCGATCGCCCGCGCTTGGGCAAGGCGGTTAGCTTTCCCATCGACTTGGGCGATCGCGCATCCGAGTGGATACTAGAAGACATTTGACCTCAAAATCCCCATCTATGCAAGTTGAATGGCAAGTCGCCAAAACCTACGAAGATATCCTTTACCACAAAACCGACGGCATCGCCAAAATTACGATTAACCGTCCTCACAAACGCAATGCCTTTCGTCCCAAAACCGTCTTTGAACTCTACGATGCCTTTGCCGATGCCCGCGAAGATAACAGCATTGGTGTAGTACTTTTTACAGGTGCAGGCCCGCATACAGATGGGAAATATGCCTTCTGTGCGGGCGGGGATCAAAGCGTGCGAGGAACCGCAGGCTATGTGGGCGATGATGGCGTCCCCCGCCTCAATGTGTTAGATTTGCAACGCCTGATTCGCTCGATGCCCAAAGTCGTCATTGCCCTAGTAGCTGGGTATGCCATCGGCGGCGGGCATGTGCTGCATATCCTCTGCGATTTAACCATCGCGGCTGATAATGCTATTTTCGGTCAAACTGGCCCTAAAGTTGGCAGTTTTGATGGGGGATTTGGTGCTAGTTATTTAGCCAGAATTGTCGGTCAAAAAAAGGCGCGGGAAATTTGGTATCTCTGCCGTCAATATGATGCAAAACAAGCTTTAGAAATGGGATTGGTTAACTGCATCGTTCCCGTAGAACAGTTAGAAGCAGAAGGCATTCAATGGGCAAGGGAAATATTAGAAAAAAGTCCAATTGCAATTCGCTGTTTGAAAGCAGCTTTTAACGCTGACTGCGATGGACAAGCGGGTTTGCAAGAACTGGCTGGAAATGCGACTTTGCTGTATTACATGACCGAGGAAGGTGCAGAGGGAAAACAAGCATTTCTGGAAAAACGCCAACCGGATTTTCGCCAGTATCCTTGGTTGCCTTAGTTGTTGGTGATTACAGGACTTATATCGTTTTCCCATCAATGTGCCACACAAGCCGGGGCGGGTTTATTTGAATGGTTTGT
>DNGG01000193.1:726-4589 GCA_003486675.1 Cyanobacteria bacterium UBA11372 | reverse complement strand
ATTTGAATGGTTTGTTTTTGTCAAAGGTTATTTGTAAAACCCGCCCCTACAATATTTTGATCTGTAGCACGCTCGCGGGAAATTGGTATTACGCAACATTTCTATATGTAGGGTGCGTTACACTGCGTTAACGCACCATTTCCATCATATGTGGTATCGCTGCGTAAGTCCTGTATTAAGCTGCGGGAGCATTTAAATCCAATAAAGCGGCAGGCGAATCTGCCCACCCCACAAGAAAAAGGTAAAATTTGGCTCTCAAATTAGGTGCGTAGCAGCTTAGTTATTAGTGTTTTTGTTTAACTATGATAACTAATAACTAATATTCGATTACTTGACCCACAGTGGCTCCGATGCCGTACTCTCGTAAGATAGCACCCTACATTTAGATTCTAATATGCGATTACTTGGCAATGGGTAATTTAACTTCTGTTGTCCCTATACCGCAGCGCACCGTACCATCCCGGTAGTTTGGCATAGCAGGCATTACATCGGGTTTGCTAGATTCGCAGAGGATCGATTGAGTCGCAATTTTAGTTTGTCCTTGCCAAGTTTTTGGTACTAAGAAAACACCGCCAACATAATTCTTGAATCCTGGTTTCATCGCCATGGCAAAATGGTAGACAGCTTTAGCGCTAGACCAATCTGAGATGTCTTTAGAATCGCTGTTAACGCCATATTTATAGCTGTCGCTTGGCGAGATCTGACTCACCCCAAGTTTTTGCAATGAATTGGTAAAAACTTGGTTTTGCAAATAGTAAGTTTGCTGGGCGCTGTTCATGGCAGACAGCTTGGCTCTGGCTTCAGCTTGTCGCGCTGCCATCGTGCTTCGATCGGCATTTGCTGACAAAGGACTAATTATCAAAAGGGCAAATAAGAAAAATAGACTGCCTGCGTTTAACCCTCTTGTCTGAGGCAGTTTCAGGAAAGATTGCAGGTAAATGGCGGGAATTTTCATCATTGTTCCTGACTCGCTGATTCTGATAACCAGATTTTAAGGTTGGATAGCGATCGCTGTCCAGATTAACCTGTCTCAGTCCCAGCAATATTTTGTAATACTTGTTATATTTTTTTACAATATAGCGAAGGAAAAATTAGCAGCGATCGCAAGTTCAAACAAAAAAATTTCGCTTCTTGGATACGACGGGGACACAAATCGGTGATAATGATTCACTACGGTGACACCAGAAAGGCTGAAAAATGGGTTTCCATATATCAGCTTTCGCTACAAAACAGTTGAATTTTTCAATTTTTTTAAGGAGTGTGGATAGTGATTGCTAAACTGTTTAAGTCAAGTTCTTTAACCCACAGACTGGTTGCAGCTATTTCCGCAACTGGGTTGCTCATGGGTAGCTTGCCTGCTTCCGCTCAAACAAGTTCCTCCCCTAGAACAACTTCATCGCCCCAAGCAGCCCCAGCTCGTCGTCAACCAGCAACAAGATCCAACACCTCGCCTCGCCCAAGAGCAACAGGTGCCAACCGCGCTGCGCGCCCCAACACAAGTAGCGCCCTAAGATTGGGTAGCCGGGGAGAAAGCGTTCGCAAGCTGCAAATGTATTTAAAGAAACGCGGGTTGTTCAAAGGAGAAGTAAATGGTATTTTTGGGCCACGTACCCGTGATGCGGTGATTGCGTTTCAGCGTGCGAGGGGCATGACACCAGATGGCGTTGTTGGAGTAAGGACTTTAGCTGCCATGCTTTGAATAGTTGATCTGTCAGTAGCCAGCACCCTAGTTCTGAATTAACACCTGAAACCTTTCCTCCTGACGAATGCTATCAAAATCAGAATCTGTTTTTGCTAAGTTGCAGCATTTGTCAGGGTTAAGATTTATCGATTGCTGTAAGTTCTCGATGGCGCGTTCCACATCGCCTTGTAAAGCATAACAGCAAGCTTTGCCATAAAAAGCATAACGCCCCTACGCTCTCTATATGTTGATGTGTAGCACGAGCGCGGGAAATTGGTATAACTATTATAAAAAAATCAGAAAGTTAAAAAATAGGGCGGGCATGTTTGCCCACCCAATCGCTAAGTAACGTAAGTTGCTAGTTACATCGGCGGAAAGAAACCGGGTACAAGCTGAAAAATTGCTGAGCCAGGAAAGAGATCTACAAAGAAACAAAGGTGATACTCAAAGAAACCGGGTACAAGCTGAAAAATTGTTGCTCGAGGAAAGAGATCTAGGTCGAAACAAAGGTGATGATCTCTTTAAACCCGCCCCTACAGGTAATGGGTAATGGGTAATTCTCAAGAGGGCAAAAGCCTCTTAATCCAATTACCAATTACCAATTACCAATTACCCATTACCGTTGAGTTAAGTAGTAACCAAACGCTTACGCAGCGAATCTGCACGGCGTTTGGCAGTTTGATTGTTTGGCTCGTATTTCAAGGCTTCTTCGTAAGTTTGTAATGCCTGAGCCGTTAATTTTTTGCGCTCGTAAGCATGACCGAGATTGTTAAGTCCCGTCACATATTCAGGCCAAAGTTTCAAAGCTTCTTTGTAGTTGCGAATTGCCAAGTCGTACTGCTCTTGGGCAAAGTAGGCAAAGCCCAAGCCATTATAAATCAGAGCAATATTTTCCTTCGGTTCGCCTTCTACATCTTTGAGCGCTTTTTGGAACAAGCTGACTGACTGCACGAATAGTTTTTTATCCAGATAAATGCTGCCGAGTTCGTAATATTCTTCAGCAGTTCCTTTCTCACTTTTCAGCTTATTTTGCAGCCGCGAGAAGCTACTTTCGACTTTGCGAGTTTTGAGGATCTGGCGAAAAATTAGCCAAGCAGTTACAGACAGTAGCGCCAGCAAGATGGAAAGATAAACAACAGGAAATTCGTTTTCCATAGATTTTTCTATCCGGGCAGATGTTAATTTGGACTTTGGTTAGGTGTACTCTCTTTTAAATTATCCCAAGGCAGACCCCAATAGATCGCCCGTTGCTGTAGCCAACCTTCAGCCTTCCAGCGGGCGATCGCATCATTCACCCGCCGCCGCAACTCATCGTACTGCACTCCTTTCGGCATTACCACGCACAGCGGTTCTGCGGATAACAATGTTGGTAACAACCGATACTGGGGATATTCTTGTACCCAGCCCGTGAGGACGCTGGCATCGGCAGCAAAGGCAGCAGCACCTCCCGACTCTAATAGACTGCGCGCTTCCGTGTAAGAATTTACTCCCACTAACTCGGCTTTCGGTAAGGCATAGCGCACTTTAGCAATCGTACTCGAACCATTTAATACGGCAACGGTTCTAGTTTCCACATCTCCCAGGCGCTGCACCGATGTATCTTTAGTGACTAAAGCGATGCCGTCCATGTAGTAAGGAATGCTGAAACTGACGATGCGATCGCGCGATGGGGTTGCCGTTACCCTGGCAATGGCGAGATCCGCTTTGCCTTCTAAGACAACGGTTAAGCGATCGCGGTTTGCTACTGGCTTCCACCTTACCGCATCGGCACGCCCTAACAATTCTGCCGCCAACCGTTGCGCCAGATCGATTTCTAAGCCTTGCAGGTTACCAAGAGCGTCTCGAAAACCCAGGGGGCGCAAATTATCTTTCACCGCAACTATTAAATAGCCCCGCTGCCCAATTGCTTCGAGATCGGCTGCACGGGCAGAAAAGGGAATCGGTAATAGGCAAAAAGCTAAACCAACAATCCCGTAACGGAAAATCGCAGATGCAACTGATGAGAGGAAGACTCTTTTCCTCACTACAAAATTATCCGTTACATCTGCTGGATCGTCCGTTGTCAGTTTCATTTAGCAGAATTTGCCAATTCCACAACTTTGGTGAAGCTGTCTGGATCGAGGATAGCCATTTGGGCTAGCATCTTGCGGTTGATTTCGACGTTAACTTTCTTGAGCTTGCC
>DNGG01000193.1:0-526 GCA_003486675.1 Cyanobacteria bacterium UBA11372 | reverse complement strand
ACGTTAACTTTCTTGAGCTTGCCCATAAATTGGCTGTAGCTCATGCCATGCTGGTGGGCGGCGGCGTTAATGCGAGCGATCCACAGGCAGCGGAAGTCGCGCTTGCGTTTTTTGCGATCGCGATACGCATTCCGCAGCGCCTTCATTACCTGCTGGTTAGCCGTGCGAAACAGCGTCGAGTGCGATCCGCGAAATCCTTTTGCCAGTTTGAGAATTTTGTTGCGGCGTTTGCGAGCAACGTTACCGCGTTTTACCCTTGTCATAGTTAGTTGTCAGTTGTCTCTGGTAATTGGTAATCGGTAATTGGTAATTGGGAACAAGCAGATTTCATATTTTAGATTTCAGATTTAACTCAAATCTTAAATCTTAAATCTTAAATCTTAAATTCCCCATTACCCATTTACAAATAAGGCAGCATCAAGCGCACGTTTTCTTCATCCCGTTCATCCACTACTGCCATTTTGGATAGACGACGCTTGCGCGTCGGGCTTTTATGCTCGAGTATGTGGTTTTTGAACGAGTGACG
>DNGG01000192.1 GCA_003486675.1 Cyanobacteria bacterium UBA11372 | reverse complement strand
TACTAGAATTTTCGCCGTACTCCATACCATTTGCTTCTGCGTAGCGTTGCATGAATCGCATGAATCGTTCCCAATGCTCTTCCCTATCAAGTTCAAATTTGCATTCTACCCGCTCTAGTTCATCTCCTTCTGGTCCGCTGAAGATGAATTTTACCGAATTTGGTTCAACGCTGATGACTCCTTCATTATCAATTAACCGCATTGAGTTAGAAAATCTTTTTGTAAAGCTGTTAAATTTTTCCGTGGCTTTCAATTGCTTGAATGTCATCATTACCGATCGCACTCCCGAAGAGCGATTCCGCCTCAAGCTGACATCGCTTAGTTCTTCTGGAATTCCTTCAAAAAATTCAATCTGAGGGTTTTGGGAATTCATATTATAAAAAAATGAAACTTAAATTCTCATTATAAGGCATTGGGTGCATTTGAGCGCCAATTCGGTTTTAATCAACCGCCAAGACGCCAAGTACGCCAAGCAGAAGAGGAAGAGAGGAAGCAAGAGAATAAAGAAGAGATGGGTAGTGTTGGATTGAGCGATCGGTAATATTTCCTGGGGTTTCATCCATTGGGTTTCAAGGCTTCTATGCTTTCTTGTTGCTGACAGCGTTCCAGGTAAATTCTTGCCACTTTATCCCCAGGATTAAGGTGCAGGCAATGGGAAAATAGTTGTGCTGCTTCTGATAAAATTCCTAAATTATATAGAACAATGGCTTGTTTAAATACTGCTTGGGTAAAAAGTTTACCTTCTTTGACTTCCGGCGGATCGGCATCAAAGACTTCATAAACAATTACTTGTTCGGATTTTCCCTTAACTTTTACTCGATCGATCAGGCGGATAGCATAATCGGCAGGATTATTTAAGGTTAAAAAAGTTTTCTCAGAAATTAACAACGCCACGCCATAATTTTTAGTTAAACCTTCAAGCCGAGAAGCTAAATTAACGGCATCGCTAATTGCAGTACCATCCATGCGGGAGTGTCCTCCGACTGTACCCAGCATCATCGAACCTGTATTGATGCCAATGCCAATTTTAATGCGCGGACGACCCATTCTGCCTCTGTTTGTATTAAATTCGGCTAGTCTTTGCAGCATGGCTATTCCCGCTTTGACGGCATCATCTGCGCTGCCGCTAAACAGTGCCATAATCGCATCGCCGATGTATTTATCGATAAACCCATTATTTTCCAGAATTGCCGGTTCCATACGACTGAGATAGGCATTAATAAATTTGAAATTTTCTTCCGGGGTCATCGTTTCCGAGAGAGTTGTGAAGTCGCGAATATCGGAAAATAATACCGACATTTCTTGCTGTACTTGGTCGCCTAATTGAACATCAATAATGCTTTCTTTGTTTAAAAGTTGGAGAAATTGTCTGGGTACAAAGCGCGAGTAAGCTACGTTGAGTTGAATCAAATCGTTGGTTAATTTTATCCGGTCTGATTCGGCTTTTTTGCGTTCGGTAATATCTCGAAAAACGACAATCGCAAAGTTAACTTTGCCATCTCGATCGTAGATGGGAGTTCCCCAAACTTCTATGGGAATAATCTTATCTTGTTGGTGGATTTCTATATCTTCTACGGAGGAATTTTCGCCTCTCAATGCCCGAACCATTGGCAACTTTTCGATCGGATATAGTTGATTGGTTCCGGCAATATAGGTTTGGTAAATTTCTGCCATTTGCTCTGCGGTGGCATCGGGTACGACTCCTTTACCCAGCATCTGCTGTGCGGCTTGGTTAAAGTAATAAAGTTTACCGCTGGCATCGGCGACAGCTACCCCTACGGGCACGGCTTCTAGGAATTGAGCCAGCTTCCTTTCGCTTTCACGAATTGCTTCTTCGGCTTTATGTTCTAAATCGGTAGCAAGGGCATCTGCGTGTTCGGTAGTCGTTTCCAGCAAAATTTCTAGATCGGCTTTTTGCTGCTGTAATTCTAGGGTGTGAAACCCGGCGATCGCTATCCCAGATCCGGTGAATGCTATCAATGGGGCAATAACCGGCAACCACCAGCTTGCCAGAAAAGCGACATAGCTACCACCGACTAGCATCGCTCCGCCCAGCAACAAGCCGATCAAAAAAACCGTCGCTGAAAGCGCCAGACGATGGCTAAGCCGTTTGCTGTCGAGTACGATCGAGCTGACGCCAGCACCGGCAAACGACCAAACCAATATCCACAGCCATTCTATCGGTTCCTGCCAAACTCGGATAAAGGGACGCCCTTCAATCGCAGCACTGATAATTTGGCTGGTGATGTTGGCATGAATCACAACTCCGGGAGTTCGCTGAGGACTGCCGTTCGCTTTAGTGCTGTAGGGAGTAAAGAAAAGGTCGTTGAGACTAGCGCCGGTAGCACCGATTAAAATAATGCGATCGCGCAAACTATTTGGCGGTATCCGGTTTTCTAGAATATCCTTCATCGATAGATGCTCAAAATTTTCTAGGGTTCCCCGATAGTTCAATAAAATTTGGTAACCACCCGTATTCGCGCGCACGTAGCCGCCTTCGTTGCCCATCAGGGGCATAAATACAGCTTTACCCAATCCCAAGTGCTTTTTCTGGGCATCGAGCATTTTCAGCGTCATTCCTTCGGATTGCAGATACATTAAAGCCAGGGTGGTTCCCAAACCTAATTTTGTTTGACCTTCCCCTGTTCTGACAGAAATCAAACCCCGACGCACCTTGCCATCGGCATCTAATACTAAATCTGCCAATCCCACCCGATCGAGTTGCTTTAAAATCGGCGGCGGGGGAACCGCATTACCTACTGCTTTCTCAACCCCGATCAGATTGGGTATATTCTTAAATACTTCAACTAATGCTTGATGACCCGGTTCTACGGGTAAATCTCGATACAAATCCAAGCCAATGGCTTTGGGGTTGTGCTTGTGTAAATTTTGGATTAATTTAGCTAAAACGGCATCGGGAATGGGCCATTGTCCCACGTGGGTGATGTCTGACTCGTCAATGGTGACAATGGTAATGCGGGGATCGGTGGATTCGCGGGGACGCCAGCGAAAAAATTGATCCAAGGTGGCCCACTCCATGAGTTGGAATATTCCCAAGCAACCCGCAGTCATGACCAATCCTGCTAC
>DNGG01000655.1 GCA_003486675.1 Cyanobacteria bacterium UBA11372 | reverse complement strand
TGACTTTTTAGATTTAATTCAAGCAGGAAATATAGGATTAATTCGAGCGGTTGAAAAGTTTGATGTTACTAAGGGCCATAAGTTATCAACCTACGCAACTTGGTGGATTCGGCAAGGTATAAAAAGAGCAATTGATGACCAATCCCGCACCATTCGCCTACCCATTCACCTCTACGAAACCATCTCCCGGATTAAAAAAACGACCAAACTTTTATCCCAAAAAATGAGTCGTATTCCCAATAACGAAGAAATCGCAACTCGCTTGGAAATGACAACTGAAAAGCTGCGATTTATTGTGAGAGCGGCTCTACCTATCATATCCTTAGATACGCCGACTGGCGAGTCAGAAGACTCCACAATAGGAGACTTTATTGAATTTGATGGGGTTTCACCAGAAGCTCATCTCGTCAAAACTATGTTGCGGGAAGAATTAGACAATCTCTTAGAAAGCCTCAGCCCGCGCGATCGCCAAATTTTACATATGCGATATGGATTAGACGATGGACGCGAGAAAACCTTAGAAGAAATTGGTCAGCACTTTGGTCTAACCCGCGAGCGAATTCGTCAAATCGTCAGTAAAACATTAAATAAATTACGCGAATGGCAGCCAAAAATTATTATCCAGCCCCATCAAAATTTAACCCCTGCTCCTACAACAAAAAATTTGATTGAACAAAATGCTTCAATATCCACAGCCAATTTAGAGGAGCCTATCATAAATCATACCAATAGTCAAGAGGTTGATCGTAACATGACCGATTTGTCAGAAACTGACTTGAGTGGAGTAATTAAAACTATGGAATACAATGGGTCGGACTTACTTGAACAACTTACCTCTTTGGAACAGTTATTTTCTCAACTAAGTATACGACTATCCAAGGCGGCTTCTGACTTGCAAGAGCCTGGTATACCTATATCTGAAGAGCTAATTTTAGAGCTTGAGGAAGCCAGGAGAAATTTTGTGGAGTTGCGAGACAGGGTGCTGGAATTGGCAGAATCATCTGGAATATCGCCCATACCTAAGCCTGATGAAATTTTTTCGCGCCGCCACCTGGAAACTTTGCTGCACGCGATCGCAGACGCAGAAAAGAAAAAGTCAGAGAGCGAAAAAGTACGCTCTTCTGCTTTGAAAGTTATAGAAAAGATTTTAGCGATCGCGCATCGAGTAGAAAGCAATTTTCAACCATTGCAAGAATGTCAGACAAAAGCCCGCGAACTCTACCTTGCTATCTCTGATTCACAGGAATCTGACTTACATCCGGACACCCAAAACTTAGCTGAAGGTAATCATCCATTCTCAAAACTGCTGGCACTAATTTCAGATTTGGAAGATTTAGACGACGAGCGTTTAGCAGATCTTCAGGATGCTGTAACCGAATCATTTGGAAGAACTTTGGCTATGGCAGCAGTGAGAGGCAAACTTATAATTCGAGAAGAATCTGTACAAAATTTACCCTCACTTAAGGGCGATCGAGTAGCTGCTCGCGTTGAACCTACTGAAGCCGAAACATCGCAAGAGGAGCAACAAACAAAAGAACAGTCAAATTTGACACAAGTACAAGCAGCGATCGCAACGCCCAACAATAAAATTATTCCAGACTCTCAGCCAGTCGAGACGTTGATTGCGACTTCCGAAAATGTAACTTTACCACGCACAATTAAAACAGAGAAATCCGCGCCATCGGAACAAAGAGAGGAAGAAGTACAGCCCCAATATCAGTCAGCGGCAAACGATACAGAGCCACAAAATACTACATTTATCAGCAGCGATATTAGCGAAGAACAACCACTCGCCCTTCGTAACCAAATTTGGCAACTGCTATTGGAAAATAAACTCAGCCTTGCTTTTCATTTAGCACGTTGCTTAGAAACCAAATACCCTGATTTTCAGCCACACTTGCCCTCAGCAATAATTCGGGGAGTAATTTTGGGGCGCCACCTGCGCTATGAAGTTGGAATTGGAGAAATTGCCAACATTCTCAAGGATGACTTTACTAACCTGAGCAATAATTGTTTTGTACATGGAGAAAGTGAGTGGAACCAAGCAATTAGTTTGCTTTTAGCCACCGCCGCACTGCGTCCTACTTTGCTAGCACCAAATACTCATGCCTCAGAAATTATTAACTCACTTCGGTTGGGAGAAGGTTTTAGTCAATTGTATCAATATTGCCAAATTATTGCTCAGTATGGAAACCAAGGTTTGGCTTTAGATACAACAGCTATCAAGATAGTAAAGAGTCAGACGTTGTGGGAAGCTGATATGGCTTCTTTGCTTCAGCGAGTTGAAGATTGGTGGACTCAGGCTCCGCGTTTAAATATGATTTATGGGCCAGCTAAAGCAGTTTGGCATGAGTGGATTAAAGAAAATAAACTTATTTACTCCCTGCTAATTCCTGTCAGGAAAAATACTCCGAACAAGCTAGATGTCGCCAAAAAGTATGTTGAGCGATTGTCTTCTGAAACCCAGATTAACGAAGAAGTCAAGCGTACACAACGGGAAATAAATCTGATTCGCGGTAATAGTGATGCCATAACTGGTATAGCGCTGAATCAGATTCGCCAACA
>DNGG01000329.1 GCA_003486675.1 Cyanobacteria bacterium UBA11372 | reverse complement strand
GGCAAGATGCCCATCCCACAACAAAAAATACTCTTGTGGAATGGGCATCCTGCCCGTCCGAGATATTTGTACAAGCTGTATAATTGTCAAGAGTAATTATGCCGATTTAGAGCAGGAAATATCGATCGGGTAGGTTCAGGGAGGCTACTCCACACGCAGAGCGATCGCACCGCGTACACTAGGCTAAGAAGCCCACAAACACCATGTCCCAAATCATGTCCCAAAAACTGCTGAAATTTTACCTGCTGTTGGCTGCGAGCGTTAGTCTCGGTTTGACTGCTGTAGCTTGTTCTAAGACGCCTTCTGGAACAAATACCGCCAGCACCAGCACGCCTTCGCCCGCCGCACCGGCGCAAAACACCGCCGCTAACGGTACAGCTTCCCCATCCGCAACGGCACCGAGTCCAGCAACTACCGTAGCCGCCGCACCGGGTAGCGCCGAAGATTTTTATCAGCGAGGAATTGAAAGCGTTAAAAAAGGCGATGTTAAGGGTGCAGAAGAAGCTTGGCGCAAATCAATTGAACTTGACGCTAAAAATCCCAAAGTCCACTCGAATTTGGGCGTGCTGCTGCAAAGTCAAAATAAGTTAGACGAAGCTAGCAAGGAATTCAATGAAGCGATTCGCCTCGATCCGAAAAATGCGGAAGATCGGGTAAAATTAGCCGTAGTTTTGGGTCAACAGAAAAAACTAGACGAAGCGATCGCTCAAACAAAAGAAGCGCTGCAAATCAAATCGGATTTTGCACCCGCCCACGTAGTTATGGCGGCGGCGTTAACCGAACAAGGCAAGCCAGAGGAAGCAATAAAGAGCTTACAAACCGCCAGAGATTTATTCAAAACTCAGGGAAAACTTGACCAACAGGTAGAAACTCAAATTAATTTAGCCGTTGCTTTAGCAAAACAGAAGAAATTAGACGATGCCGTAGCGCAATTACAAGACGCGGTTAAAATTAAACCAGATTTTGCCCCCACCCATGTCATCTTAGCAGGCGCTTTATCCGAACAAGGCAAGAAAGACGAAGCAGTAGCCTCGCTAAAAACAGCCAAAGACTTATTCAAAACCCAGGGCAGAACCGAACCCCTGGTAGAAACTACAATTAACTTAGCGGTTTTGTTGGGACAACAAAACAAAATCGACGAAGCAGTCGCCGAATCAAAAGAAGCTGTTAGCCTCAAACCAGACTCGGCAAAAGCCCACTATGTTTTAGCGCTAGCTTTATCAAGTCAAGGCAAAAAAGACGAAGCAATAGCTAATTTGAATAAAACCAAAGAACTGTTGAAAAACCAAGGTCAAACCCAGCAAGCCGCTCAAATTGACCAGATCATCCAGAAACTCGGGGAACAGAAAAAATAGCGAGCTTGTGCAGGGGGGCAGGGGGGCAGGTGTGCAGAGGTGCAGAGGGGAATTTGAATGTACATTTTCCCGATCGCCTGAAGCTCCCATACTCACCCGCTCACCCGCTCACCTGCACACCTGCACACCTGCACACTCTTTTAAATTCTCATGTACGAGCAAAAAGGTAAAGTTTATATAGTGGGTGCAGGGCCATCGGATGTGGCTTACCTGACAGTGCGATCGCAACAATTATTATCGCAAGCTGAGGTATTAATTTATGATGCCTTAATCGATGAGCGACTGTTAGATTTAGTACCGAATAACTGCGAAAAATTCCACGTGGGTAAGCGGGGTGGACGCAAGAGTACCCCCCAAGCAGAAATTGACCGCTTGCTCGTAGAACAGTGCCTGTTAGGCAAGCAAGTCGTGCGGCTAAAAAGCGGCGATCCGTTGATTTTTGGACGCTCAAGTGAGGAAATTCAAGCATTAATTGCCGCAGGTTGCCCGTTTGAAGTTGTGCCGGGAATTTCTTCCGCATTGGCAGCACCCTTGCTAGCAGGAATTCCTTTAACAGATCCGGTTTTGAGTCGGTGTTTTGCAGTTTTGAGCGCCCACGAACCAGCAGAATTAGATTGGGAAGCCCTATCGCGGATCGATACGTTGGTAATCTTGATGGGGGGGCGCAATCTGAGCGAAATTGTCCGCCAACTGCATCGTGCGGGGCGAAGTTTGCAAACGCCAGTCGCCGTTATTCGTTATTGCGGACATCCCCAACAACAAATTTGGACAGCACAGTTGGGAACTATTGAAGCTGCATGTGCTGGCGCGTCTCTTTCCCCGGCGGTAATTGTAATTGGAGAAGTAGTTGGACTGCGTCCCTATTTACAACCGCCGTGAGCAGGGCAAAGCGCAGAAATGTTGATTAATATTAACGGTAACTTGGTATCCGATCGGATGTCCCCAATTGGGGATAATTTAAAATCCAACCCCCTAGATTTGACATCCGCTATTGGTATGACTCAGACAACTAACCAACATCCAGATCCAGAAACCAAGAAAGAAGCAGAGAATAAAATCATCCCCGCGTCTTCTTCTTCCCTCCCCCTCGCCAATAAAACTATCCTCGTTACCCGTTCAGTCGGACAGTCGGGAGAATTTACTCACCGGCTTCAGGAAGCAGGCGCAAAAGTAATTGAAATGCCTGCGATCGAAATTGGTCCGCCTTCAAACTGGGAAGGATTGGATAATGCGATCGCTTGCATCCAAACCTTTGATTGGTTAATTCTCACCTCTACCAATGGTGTCGATTATTTCTTTGAGCGCTTATTTGCTCAAGGAAAAGATGCCCGTAGCTTAGGGAAGCTTAAAATAGCCGTCGTCGGTAAAAAAACAGCTAATAGCCTAAAACAGCACAATTTGCCACCCGATTTCATCCCCCCCAACTTTGTGGCAGATTCTTTAGTGGAACATTTCCCCACTTCTCTGCAAGGGAAAAAAGTATTATTTCCTAGAGTAGAAACTGGTGGACGGGAGGTGTTAGTCCAGGAGCTATCGGCTAAAGGTGCAGAAGTCGTCGAGGTGGCGGCTTACGAGTCCAGGTGTCCGGAGGCGATCGCTAAAGCAGCAAAACAAGCCTTGTCGGAGCAAACTGTAGATATAATTACCTTTGCCAGTTCCAAAACTGTGAGAAATTTTTATCAGTTAGTAGAGGCATCCCAATTAACCGATAAGCTGGATCGAGTAGCGATCGCCTCCATCGGTCCCCAAACTTCCCGCGACTGCAAGCAACTCCTGGGGCGAGTAGATGTGGAAGCTCTTGAATACACCCTAGAGGGATTAACCCAAGCCATTATTAACTGGGCAACAACCTACCAGCCTCCTGTTTAAAAAACCTATATTGGGTTATATTAAACTGTAAATTTTTAGCAGAAGTAGGGGGGTTTAACAATATTTCTGGTAGTGCCACAGAATGATTGGTAAAACCCGCCCCTACTGTAAAGCTGAATCAAGTACTGGCGGGTTTAACGAAATATGCAAGTGATTCCCCAGACTGGTTGGTAAAACCCGCCCCTACTTCTCCTTTATTGATTCAGTCGAGAAAAATCAATATAACTTATTGGGAATTGTCAATGGTCATTGGATAATGGGTAGTAGGTCAAAGTCTGGTGCCCCTGCAACAAATGACCAGCAATCTACACCAGGATTAATAATTTTATATAAAAACGATCGTGTTTGATGACATAAAATTTTGTGTCTGACTATGAATAGGTTGGAAAGATGTCATTAATAAGAATTAGGGGCAGACTTTAACAATATTTCTAGTGATGCCACAGAATAATTGTTAAAAACCGCCCCTACAGATTTAATTTTACCATTAGCCATTAGCTATTAGCTATCCTCAAGAAAAGAAAAAGATATATTGACCAATGAAAACCGATGCGAACCAGCGAGCAAATCAAGGCAGAAATTAAAGAGCAATTTGGTTTTGTTCCTCCTTTTTTTGAACCGGCAACTGAAACGCCAGAAGTGCTGGAAAACCTGTGGCAGCAGACCATGACGGCCTATATTAACAACCCGCTACCAGCCTTGTTTAAAGAAAAACTTTTTGCTTACTTATCGCGCTACTGCTCGGTTCCTTACTGCATTATCTGTCACAGTTGTGCGTTACGTCCCTTGGGAATGACCGGCAAACAAGTGCTAACTTTGCTGCAAGAACCACCCCCAAATATGCCAGGGGAGTTGAAAGTAAAACCGCTGGTTTCATCGACACAAATAGAGCCTTTAACAGATTGGCCTGCTGCCAACTCAGCTTTAGAAATAAGTCTGTACCGCTATGGAATTTTGATTTATTTAAAACCCGCGATCGCCCAGCAGTATCGTAACGAGTGGCTAAGAATATTGGGGTCATTTTATTATAATCACTTAATCGCATTTATCGCCTATGTAAAAACCTGCCACCAGTGGGGAGAATGCCATCCAGAACTGGTGTACGAAGCAGACCAAAGAGTGCAGTTACATCTAGCTGCTTTGCTGCAACAAGCTCCAGCTTTAGGGGATTTTTTTGCTAACTACAACGAGAAAGTTAAACGGGAATACCAGAAACAGGAAGCAGAATTGCAGCAAAGTAATAGTATCCTGCAAGCAGTGATTGAAGGCACTACGGATGCTATATTTTTGAAAGATAGTCAGGGGCGGTACTTAATGGTTAACTCCACAAAAGCGCGGCTATTGGGAAAATCGGTGGAGGAAATTATTGGCAAAGATGATACTCAATTACTTTCGCCGGGGGAAGCAGATCAAGTAATAGAAACTGACCGCAGAGTCATCGCGACGGGTATTAGCGAGATCGTCGAGGAAGTTCTGACGATTAATGAAGCAGACAAGACGCTTGCTATGCGAACCTATCTGGTGACAAAAGATGTCTGCCGAGATCGAGTTGGCAATACCATCGGTTTAATTGGCATTGCGCGAGACATCACCCCACGCAAGCGTCTAGAAAAAGAGCGATCGCACCTGCTAGAAGTTCAACAACAATTGATTGGGCGGCTACAACAACAAACTATAGATTTAGTAGCCCTCAGTGCAGTAGGGACAACCGCAATTAGCACGTTAAATTTGCAACAACTGCTCGACGTATTACTTCAGTGTATTCTGCAAGTAGTGGGAGCGGATGCGGCGATGATTCTATTAAAAGAAGATAACCAATTGCGCGTGAGTGCCGGTATTGGCATCCAAAAGCCGATTCCCATCGGCTTTTTAGTGCCGATGGAGCAAGGTTTTGCAGGCACAATTGCCGCCACCAGGCAGCCGCTTTATATTGAAGATGCCCAAACCGATTCGCGGGTGATAAATCAAGCGCTCAAACAGATGGGAATTCGCAGCATGTTAGGGGTGCCCCTGCAACACAATAACGAATTAGTCGGCGTTTTGCACGTAGATTGGTTCAGCATTCATCCGTTTAGTTCGCGGGAAGTTTACCTGTTGGAAATTGCCGCCGAACGTTCTTGCATGGCGATTCTCAACGCCCAATTGTTTGAGCAAACCAAACAGCTACAACAGCGGCAAAAACTGCAAATCGACACGATGCCGATTGGTTATATGGTGTGCGATCGCTTCTTTCACTTGACCGATTGGAATCCGGCAGCTAGTAACATTTTTGGCTTTACCAAAGAAGAAGTGCTGGGCAAACATCCCCAGGATCTGATCGTTCCACCGGCTGCTAAAGTGCAGATAGAAGAAATATTTCAGCGGCTTTCTCAAGGGGATATGACTGCACCCAGCGTCAACGAGAACATCACAAAAGATGGTCGCACCATCATTTGCGAGTGGTACACTACACCGCTGAAGAATCCAGATGGGACGATTATCGGGTTTCAAGGGATGGTAAAAGATATTACCTCCCGCAAAATCGCAGAAGCCGAATTGCAACAGGCGCATCAGCGATTAAAGTTCCACGTGGAAAATACCCCCCTAGCGTTAATTGAGTGGGACTCCCAGTTTAGGATTAAAATCTGGTCGCAGCAAGCAGAGAGAATCTTTGGTTGGAAAGCTGAAGAGGTAATAGGCAAAAGTTGGCAGGAATGGCGGTACGTATACGAGGAAGAT
>DNGG01000109.1 GCA_003486675.1 Cyanobacteria bacterium UBA11372 | reverse complement strand
GCCCCTACAATACCATTAACCATCGATTCCGATGCTACCGGACTAGATATTAAACCCACCCCGGCTGACGATAGAGATGGAAGCGGAAATGATATTACAGCCAAATTAAAAAATTTCTGCTGGGTCTATTTTACGGAGTTTACCTACAGCAATTAATCCAGAAATACAACACATCGATATTGCTAATATTAGGACAATTAACGAGCGAGTTAATGTCATTCCAATCGGTAAGAATGTAGCGTGTTTTGTTAAATCGTACAAACCTAGCGTGAGAGCAAATCCTGGAATGTAGCCTAAAACTCCTAAAAGTATTCCTTCTTGTAAAACCACAATTTCTAAATATGAGTCTTTGTAACCCATTGCTTTTAAAGTTGCGTACTCTGCTAGGTGATCGGAAACATCGGCATAAAGAATTTGATAAACAATAACCGTACCCACAATAAATCCCATTCCTACACCTAAAGTAAAGATAAAACCAATTGATGTACTTGTTTTCCAGTAATTTTTTTCAAATTCTACAAAACCTTTATGAGTTAAGACTTTCACGTCTTTAGGTAAGGTTGCTTGGATATTTTTAAGCACATTTTGAGCATTAACTTGAGGTTGAAGCTGAATAATTCCAATATCAATTTGTCCTACTTTCCGATCGGTAAAGAGGCGGAGAAAATTTAAATCGCTCAAAATTACATTTCCATCTGCCCCAAAAGAAGGCCCCAGGGTAAACAAACCAACAACCTTGACTCTTTTGTTGCCTAATTCAGTAATAATAGATTTCCCCTGCTCAAATTGTGTAGCAATAGAGCCATATTCTGCACGAGAAGCTCTATCAAACAAAATACTTTCATTGAGTTTAAGTTGGTCGAGAGTGCGAGCTAGTTCAGGAAAATTAAAGGCTGGATTCCCTAGCTGAAAGCCATAAACATATATAGCTCTGAAATTTCCATTGTCAGGATTTTTCCAGTCTCTAAAGCCGACATATACAGGGCTAACGGCTTTTACGCCATTAAAGCCTAAAATTTGATACAAACGACGCCAAGAAAAAGTCCTCATATAGCCCAGAGATTTAGAGCGAGTACTGATTAAAATTAAGTCTGCTTGTAAACTCTGATGGAATCGCGTAGCGCTATCGTAAAGAGCAGCTTGAAATCCTAATTGCATAAACATGAGAATAGCTGCAAAAGCAATTCCCGCTAAAGCAATCAACAGACGCAGTTTTTCTCTAGTTAATTGCAGCCATGCTAAAGGTATAGAAAATATCATTTTCCCGCTCTCCCGAATGGTGTAAATGTGCTTAAATAGCTTGTTCAAGCAGGTCTTTTTCCAGGCAATTGGCATAAATTACCACGATCTACTGCCTGAATTAATCAAGTAAAAATTTGTACGTTAAGATTCCCCAAAACGCCGATACTACAGTTGCGGCAAAAGCAATCTTGTTTGCCGAACAACTGCTGATTTATGGCTTGTTCATTCATCCTATACTAGGATGACAATTTAATTTCATCAAGTAGTCTTAGCTAATTTCTAGCTTTAAATTATCAAACATCCGAAAATCTCAGTTTTGGAATAAAAAATATACCTAATGGCAGATGTACGTTGCTATTTAATAGTTCAATTCCTTTTTATATTTTTCATGTATCGAGCAACACAGATATATTTAAAATTCCTATATCTTTAGACTGATTAGTGGCGATCCCCGCCCATTTATGTTGCATAAACCTAGACAGTTTGATTAAAGGTGTGTTAGCTTCCTCGTTAGCAAATTGGAATAAATATATGTTTGGAAAATCTTTCGCATTCGGATAAAGAGGGAATAAAAATTCTCCTCGCTCGGCGGTGCTTGCAAACCGCTTAAAGCCGAGAATGTTAAGACTTTCTATTACGGGCTGTTTGGACAGCGCGTAAATATTTGCATGGCAAGCGTAACATCAGCTAAATGGAGGTCAATATGAAGGATCTTGTTTAATAGAATACAGTTTTTCAAAGGATTATCCAAGTAGTTCAGGCAAAAAGTGCCAAGTTAAATCCGGTTATGTAGGGATTTGGAATTACTAAGCGTGGAGGATGAAATGATTGCGTATTTGAATAATGCGACGGATATTGGGGATGAAGTTGCGAATTTGGTCAGCTTGCTGAGGTACAGAGCGCAAAATCAGCCGGATAAAACGGCTTATACATTTTTGCAGGATGGGGAAATAGAAGCGGGGACGGTGACTTATCAAGAATTGGATCGAATTGCACGAGCGATCGCATATCAGCTTCAAAGCGTATATGCGCCCGGTTGTCGGGCGATGCTGCTTTACCCGCCGGGATTGGAGTTTATGGCAGCGTTTTTTGGTTGCTTGTACGCCAAGGTTATAGCTGTGCCTGCTTATCCACCGCGACCGAATCAAAATATGTCTAGGTTGCAAGCGATCGCAACATCTTCGGGAGCAACTTTAGCACTCACCACAACTTCCCTATCGGAGACGATCAAACAGCGCCTGCAAGAATCTGAATTAACCAAGTTGGGTTTGTTAACAACAGATAACATTCCCACCAATCTGGCAGAATTATGGCAAGAATCAAACTTGGACGAAAATACCCTAGCTTTTCTTCAATACACATCGGGTTCTACGGGTACGCCGAAAGGTGTAATGGTGAGTCACCGCAACCTTTGGCACAATTGCGCGATTATCCATCAAAGTTTTGCCGACACATCCAAAAGTCAAGGAGTTAGTTGGTTGCCACCTTACCACGATATGGGATTAATTGGTGGCATTTTAGAACCGCTTTATGTCGGTGCGCCGATGATTTTGATGCCTGCATTGGCGTTTATGCAAAAGCCTTTTCGTTGGTTAGAAGCGATTTCTCGCTACAAAGTTACCACCAGCGGCGGCCCTAATTTTGCTTACGACCTTTGTATTAATAAAATTACCCCAGAACAAAGAGCTAGTCTTGACCTGAGTAGCTGGGAAGTAGCTTTTACAGGTGCCGAACCAATCCGTGCGGAAACCCTGGAAATGTTTGCTCGTACTTTTGCCGATTGTGGCTTTCAAAAAGAAGCATTTCACCCCTGCTACGGCATGGCTGAAACAACTTTGATGGTTTCTGGAAGTCAGAGAAAAGTTGCACCGATTATTAGTCACATAGATGGTGAATCACTTGAATGCAACCAAGTGAAAAAAATATTTCAATACCAGGAATCTACGCGGGGGATTGTAGGTTGCGGTCAAACTTTTTTAGACCAGAAAATTCTGATTGTTGACCCCGAAACTTTAACCGCTTGTCCGCCTGAGAAAGTAGGAGAAATTTGGGTATCGAGTCCAAGTGTAGCGCAGGGTTATTGGAATCAACCTGAAGAAACAGAACAGACTTTTAATGCCTTCCTCGCAGACACAGGTGAAGGGCCATTTATGCGAACTGGCGACTTGGGATTTTTGCAAGATGGCGAGTTGTTCGTTACCGGACGAATTAAAGATGTCATTATTATCCGGGGACAAAACCACTATCCCCAGGATATTGAATTAACAGTCGAGAAAAGTCATCCAGCATTGCGCCCTGGTTTTGGCGCTGCATTTGCGCTGGAAATAAAGGGCGAAGAACGATTGGTGATTGTGCAAGAAGTCGAGCGAACTTATCTGCGGAAATTGAATGTCAATGAAATAGTTGGCACGATTCGTCAAGCGGTAGCGGCGGAACATGCTTTACAGGTTTATGCAGCGGTACTGGTTAAAACTGGGAGCATTCCTAAGACTTCTAGCGGCAAGATTCAGCGCCATGCTTGTCGGGCTGGATTTCTCATGGGTAGTTTAAATGTGGTCGAGGATTGGAGCGAAAATCCTCAAGGTAAAACTAAGTTTCGGAATCTAGAATCTGAGGTTAATTCTTTGTTGCATAAACTATCGATTGGCAAGTAGGTATAGCCATCATACCTGTCAAAGTAACGCACCATTCATCGGGTGTTGGTGCGTTACGTTTCACTAACGCACCCTACAAGTTGGGAATAGTTAGAGGCGAAACAGTGAAAAAAATTTTAGCGATTGAAGCTCAAGCAGATACTCGCAATTTGTTTCTAGAAGGTATTAAAGCTGAAGGATTTCATACTATCGGTGCTGCAAACGGTAGAGTTGCTATCGAGTTAGCGCAGCAAGAGTTGCCCGATTTGATAATTAGCGAGATTGCACTGCCGAAACTCGACGGTTACAACGTTCTGATTAAGTTAAGGCAGAACCCGGTTACGGCAATTATCCCGTTCATTTTTGTCACTGCTCAGTCCGAGAGAACTGAATACCGCAAAGCGATGGAATTGGGAGCGAATGATTATATTACCAAGCCTTGCACGTTAGAGGAATTATTGAAAGCGATCGCTACCCAATTAGAAAAACAACGCCTCCTCACCCAGTGGTACGATAAACAGTCCAATTCAGTCCGAGAACCCACTGTAACATCCTGGACTAATCCGGAACCAATTTTGTCATCAAACCCCCATTTGTGGCAAGTTTTCCACTTTATTGAGGCTAATTATCACCGACAAATTGCTTTAGAGGATGTTGCCCAAGCAGTTGGTTATTCTCCTGCTTATTTAACCAACCTGATGCGACGCCAAACAGGACAAACAGTGCAACGCTGGATTATTCAGCGTCGAATGGCAGCAGCACGTTGTTTACTGCTAGAAACTGACCAGGTAGTAGGGCAGATTGCGGCTAAGGTTGGCTATCAGCATCAAGTTCATTTCTTCCGCCAATTTCGCCAAGTTCACGGGACAACTCCCCAAGCTTGGAGAACCGCCCATCGCAGTTAATTGATTAGCGATTCAAAATCGAAAAATTTGTTAGTCAGATCGAGAGATTATTCATTGCCACCCCATCTGGCATCTTATAAAATTTATCAAAAAGCGAGCCTCTGGATAATGCTGGGGATGAGATGCATTTTAGAGCGATCGCTAAAACTCTAAACCTTTAAACAATGGAAACCAAAAACCCTAAACTCACAATATCCGCCGTTGCGGGTGCTAACTACGATACTCCGAAATACCCGCTAACAGCAGCAGCAATTCAAGCGTGGATAGTTTCCTATTTGGCTCAACTCCTGGAAATTCAACCGGATGAAATTGATACTGAAATTCCTTTCGACCAATACGGTTTAGATTCTTCAGCAGCAGTCGGGATGACAGGCGATTTAGAGGATTGGATGGGCAGAAAAATCGATCCCACCTTACTTTACGATTACCCGACTATTCAAGCTTTGGCTCAGCATTTAGCTGAATAATTCAAGGGTAACTGTCAACTGTCAACTGTCAACTATCAACTGTTAAGGTGAATGTCATGGTAAACACAGTTCAAGCATCGAGTACGTCAGAAGCGAAGAAGCATATCAAACTCTCAGAAATCAACTATAGACGCAACACAGAATCAGATTTCACTGAGAAAATAGAAGAACTAGATAGAAACTTCAACTACAGCAGCAACAAGGATTATTATTGGAGCGAACCGGAACTATCATTGCTTTACGGAACTCCACTTTACGAACAAGCTTCCCCTGACCAAAAAAAGGCGCTCAATCATCTTTATTGGGCGACTCAATACAATCAAACTGCTGCCACAGAAGCAAATGCCGTACTTTACAATCAGGTAACGGCTGGTGTTTTTAGCACTATTGGCGGTTACGATGCACTCTGCCAAGAATTAGATTTAGAAACGGCACAGGAACGCCACCACATTCATGCCTTCCACACGATTGGTTACAAGACAAAAAGAGATTTGTTAGGTGCGGCATTTAATGCTTCTATCCAAGGCAAATCCTACAATAAAAACGATTCGCTTCGCCGACAGAAATCGCAATTGTTTACCTTTAATTGGCAAAGTTCGCCTTTGTCAGGATTTCAAGAATCCGCCTTGCGTTTTGTTACGAATAAAGTGCTGTTAAAGAACCAAGCACACCACTATTCTCAATATTTGAGAGACTTGGAAGAGAAAGGCGAATCAATTCCCGCTCAAACTACGGGTTTGTTAGGGCATTTAGCGCCAAAGCCCTTGCTACAATTCTTTACTTTGAACTGCGGCACTTCGCCTTTCTTAGCCTGTGTGTTTTACGTGACGCGCTTTATGGCAAACATGCTGATCAAGAATTATGAGTATCGTTATTCCTTGTATTACAAGGAGTTAGAAAAAAATGGAGAATTTATTCCATCTCCTCTCGCCGTTTCTCATTTCCATATGTTGGATGAAGCTTTTCATACGACAACATCTCAACTGATTTCTCAAGACTTGTACAAGGATTTCGCCAAACCAACAGCCTACGAGAGGTTTTTAGCTAACCTGACAATATATCGAGCGCAAAGTGTCGGGTTAAATGGCCTTTCTGGGGGAATGCCTGCCATATTTCGCAGCGATGAAAGTTTCATGCTTTCGTTTTATAGGTTGCTACAGTCGCCTGTGTTTAATATGTCTTCACCAGAGGCTATGGAGTGGTTGGAGAAATGCTTGTGTCAAGAACACGATGGTTTCCATTTAACTTTGAAATACCATCAACGTCTGTTAACAGATCTGCGTCGGCTGTTTGACCCAATTGATTATTTATGGCCTGCGAATCGCGAAATGCGAGTGATGGCAAAAGGCGCTTCGATTGACCGGGCAATTCAAACTAACATTAAGGCATTTGAACAGTTTTCTAAGTCGATTGTAAACCCATAATTTCTAAATGTAGTGGCGTGGCAAGACTAAAGTGGTGCATTAAGAGTAGGTTGGGTTGACGCCAGGAAACCCAACATTAGCAAGGGTTTGTTGGGTTTCACTATCGTTCAACCCAACCTACATTTTTAGCCTTGCCACGCCACTACAGTTCTTACAATCTCTAATGGAGGTTTTGACGTGGAATCTATAGCAATTATTGGCATTGGTTGTCGCTTTCCTGGAGCTAAAAATACCGAATCATTTTGGCAGCTTTTACGTAATGGTGTAGATGCGATTAGCGAGATGCCAAAAGAGAGATGGGATATCGATCTATTCTACGATCCGGAGCCAGGAAAACCGGGGAAAATTAGTACTCGTTGGGGTGGGTTTTTAGATCGAGTCGATGGATTTGATGCCAGCTTTTTTGGGATTTCTCCTCGCGAAGTCGAACGCACAGATCCGCAACAAAGGTTAGTTTTGGAAGTAGCTTGGGAAGCTTTAGAAAATGCCGGAATCGTACCGTCAAATCTGAGTGGCAGTCAGACGGGGGTTTTTATGGGCATTGGTAATTATGATTATTGTCGATTGCTGGCTCAGGATTTAGCGCAGGTAAATGCTTACGATGGCACTGGTAATACTCTTAGTATTGCTGCCAATCGATTATCGTATATTTTGAATTTACGGGGGCCAAGTGTAGTAGTAGAAACTGCTTGTTCTTCTTCTTTGGTGGCGTTACATTTTGCTTGCCGCAGTTTGCAGCATAGAGAGTCGAATTTATGTTTGGTGGGTGGAGTTAGTTTGAT
>DNGG01000615.1 GCA_003486675.1 Cyanobacteria bacterium UBA11372 | reverse complement strand
TCTCCCGAACTTTTTAGGTGTGAGGGCGATCGCAGCACCCGTGCCGGTAATGCCCAGGGCTTTAATCACCCAGATTTGTCGATTGTAATCTTCAATGGTGTTTTGGATGAAAAAGTATTCTTCTTTCAGCAGAATTAGCTCAAATTCCGCCGTTGACTCAATTTCGCGATTGGCAGGTGTAAACTTAGACATGATGCACCGTGAGAAAATACTGAAAGCAAGGTATTTCCCAGTATTGTAATGCCGGAAGTTGAATCGGGAGAGGGAGAAGCAACCCCTGTGTCAAAATATAAGTTTATGCTTAAAAATGGCCTGAATCTTGCTTTTAATGACGTTTCAACGCTTGAGGAAAACTGGGAAATCTTGGAACTTTCTCATTGTTTTAATCGCAACGCAGTGGATAAGCGGACAGGTGGCGAGTGCAAATTCTGCAATACTTTCCCCGCGTCACCCCGTCGCCGCGTCGCCGCGTCAGTCTAAGTCTATTACACCTCTCCAGAAAATAGAGACTAAGGCAGGCGAGACGCCTACCCCACAAGAGTTATTGCCGAAGTCGATATGTCCTGGGGAATTACCAGGGGCGATAGATGCGATCGCATCGAGTCCCCAATTCGCCCGCGCCCGCTGGGGCATGTCGATCCAAACTTTATCTAGTGGTCAAACTTTATACACCCGCGAAGCCAACCGTTATTTTATCCCCGCGTCTAACGTCAAACTATTAACAACTGCCGTTGCTTTACGCCAATTGGGTGCAAACTATCGCATTCGCACTTCGATTTATGGGAATGAAGAAGTCTTGCGCGTCGTCGGGCGGGGAGATCCCAGCTTGACGGATGCACAATTAAGAGATTTAGCACAACAGCTCAAGCGTCGCTCAATTCGCCAGGTAAAGCAATTAATTGTGGAAGATGCTTACTTTCAAGGACAACTGCTTAACCCCGATTGGGAATTTGGAGATTTGTATGCATATTATGGAGTTTCTGTCAATAGTTTGATTCTCAATCAGAATGCGATCGCGCTAACGCTTTCACCCCAAGAAGTAGGACAACCTTTAAAAGCAGTTTGGGGCGAACCTTTAGCCGCGCTGCAATGGGAGTTAGAAAATCAATCGGTTACCGTCGCCAGTGGGATGCAAAGTTCGGCGGAAGTGAACGGCATTTTGGGGCAGCCAATTTTGCAAATTCGCGGGCAATTAGCAGTTGATTCTAAACCCGTGACGCAATTTTTGGCAATTCGCGATCCGGCGAAGTATTTCTTGCAGCATTTACGGATTGCTTTAGCAGCAGAAGGGATTGCAGTTGCCCAAGCTTCCGTTGCGTCTAAAGCTGGGAATGGAAATGAAGCGGAAGTAGCTTTTATTGAGTCGCCACCGCTATCTAAATTAATTGCGGATACGAATCAGCCGAGCAATAATTTGTATGCCGAGGTGTTATTGCGATCGCTAGGAGTTTCTCGTAATAGTAATTCTCCCGATTCTGCGGCAGAGGGTTTAACTGTAGTTAAAGATACATTAACTCAATTGGGAGTAGATGCATCTGGTTACGTGCTGGGAGATGGCTCTGGACTTTCGCGTCACAATTTAGTGTCTCCAGAAGCCTTAGTGCAGACATTAAAAGCCATGTCAAGATTGCCAGAATTCAATATTTTTCGAGCATCCTTACCAGTTGCAGGAATTAGCGGCACCCTGAGAAATCGGTTTAAAAATACACCTGCCCAAGGGATAGTACAAGCGAAAACAGGCACCTTAAGTGGTAATACAGCTTTATCTGGATATGTGGATGCGCCCAATTATCAGACGGTAGTTTTCAGTATAATTGTGAATCAATCGGATCTGTCGGTTGCACCGCTACGTCAAGCAGTAGATGAAATGGTAGTGTTATTGACTCGTTTAAAACATTGTTAAATTGAACCGCAGAGATCGCAGAGGGCGCAGAGGAGGGGAGGTGAGAATTTATTGCCCTCAGACTTACCCCCTTCGCGCCCTAAGATTAACGATCTCTTCTTTTCTCTTACCTCTGTGTTCTCTGTACCTCTGTGGTTAGTTTCATTAGATATTCTTCTAGCGCGAAGGGAGCAAACAGGATTTACGCACTACGAGCTTAGAAACCAGGTTTATTTCGGAACGTATTGATTGCTACAACAGCATTCTCTTTCATGGGAAATCATAATTAAAGAGAAGGATAGCTGTTTATGGCAACATACAAGGTTACTTTAATCAACCCTGGCAGAGGTTTCCAACAAACGATTGACGTTCCAGATAGTGAGTCAATTTTGGGAGAAGCTGCCGAACATGGAATCAAAATTCCTTTCGAGTGCGTTGTGGGTGCTTGCGCTACCTGTCAAGGAAAAATCATTTCTGGGACAGTCGATCAGTCCGAACAGATGTTTTTAAGCGAAAAACAAGTTGCCCAAGGGTACGTGCTGACTTGCGTTGCAAAACCGACTTCTGACTGCACCCTTGAGGTGGATTTGGATGATTATCTCTAATGTTTAGGAATGCGATCGCATTTTAGCGGGGGGTGGTGCGATCGCCTGCTCGACTAATTCTTGAGTTTCCTCGATACTGAGCTGTGGATGAGTCCAGAGGATTTCCCATTCCTCCCCCGATCCAACTAGCTCCATATCATTATCTACCCCTGGTCGTCCCAAAGCTTTAATCATTAGCCGCGCCAATATACATTGACTGGCAACTTCCGTCATCACGACTCTAGTCACCACCTCATCGGTGCCGTCGATTATTTCCCGATCTATAGATGCAATCTTCATGGACTTGTTTAGGCTCTACCCTATCAGGATAAAATCCTGTAGCTGACAAGGCAGTACGAATTGCTACTAAAAGCGATCTAACGATCGAGAGCGAAGCGCTAACGCGCCGCTTCGCTAACGCGCGTTCTGAGGTGAGTGCGATCGCTTCGTTCATTTGCTTGATAGAAACGGTGTTTTGCCTTTTTTGTGCAAGATTCCACACAAGTCTTAGATTTGGCGAATGTATTTCTATCCTCAGGTAGTTGCTACTTTTGCGATCGCTCGCTGGCGTACCCAGTCCTGGTGATTTTGGCAATTCTTAACATTGCAAGGTAAAATAGCCTGGGGCTTTATTAAAGCGATGTGGCGATTTTTACGAACGGCAAGCATAGCGTGGGGTAGAAGAATCCCTTCTATCTTCCAAGAGCAAATCGTTCTTTTTACTACATCTTGGTATAAGTATTTTTTTTGGGTATAAGTACTGAATTCACACAATTTTCATGTACGCTTCATAAAATACTCATAAATTAATTTAAACTTATAATAAAAACTCAAAATAATCAATCCTTTTTTTAGAGCGGCAACCTACAATTACACTAAGTAAATTTACAGAGTTTCAGTAAAATTTCGGAGTTAACCTAGCTTCAAAGACTGAAGCGATAAGGTGTATTGGGTTGAATTTGCCACTAGAAAACCTAGTAGGAAGACAAACAGGTTCGCTTGACTAATTGTCTCTAAAGGACAATAACCTATCAATTCAATGGTTGCTCAAACCTTTGCTATTGAAATAGAAAATTATTCATGCTAATTGTTTTTTTAAGGAAAGGATGTAACCCATGCATTTAAAAACGCTTGTGAATGCGGCAACAAAGTACGGGACTCACAGCATATCAGAGATGCTGTACTTAAAAACGGGTTAAAATTAATTGAAAAAAATGAATATCAGAAACAAGAACATTCAAGAATGTTTTGTTAGAAACCAAGTAATTGTTGGATAAATAAAGGGGGCATTTATGTCAAAAAAAGCCATAATTTTGAGCGAAGAAGTAACACAAGCAAAAGCAACTTTCAATCCGCCGAAACTAAAGGATAAGTATGCTGTGCTTTCAATGGATGTTGAAGACTGGTATCATACGGGATACTTGCGCGAAAAAGCTTGCGATCGCAGCTACTCCATGCTAGATGGCTTAGATCGATTTATTCAAATTCTCAGCGATCGCGGAATTCATGCACAGCTTTTCGTGCTAGGAGAAGTACTGAAAGCCTATCCAACTAAATTCCAAGAACTACAAAAACTAGGGCACAAAGTTGCATCTCACGGTTGGAGCCATCATCAACCATTAAATATGAGTGTAAGTGAATTCAAAAACGAGTTACAGCTTTGTCAGAGAACACACGAAGATATTTTGGGTAAACCTCTCTATGGATACCGTGCGCCTTGTTTCAGCATGGATCGCGAAAGGTTAAATACTCTAATTAAACTTGGTTTTAAATACGACTCAAGTAGCATTCAACGATCGCATCATCAACGGTTAAATTTAAGAGGGTTTACACCGGTTTCTCAAAACATTTTTCAATCGCGATCTTTTTTTGAATTTCAACTGGCAAATTTTTCAACTAATATCTTCAAATGGCCTACTTCTGGAGGTGGTGCTATGCGAATTATGCCCTGGGAAATCACTCAAAACGCTCTGAAAATGCAATTGAAGAGTCTAGATGTATACTCGCTGTATATTCATCCTATCGATATTTCTACTAAAGCTAACCCGCCATTTCCAAACCAGACAAGTTTGCTGCATAAATTGCGCTTTAATCGAGGGAGATTTAGTATGGAAGAACGATTAATTTCTCTGATTTCAAATCTTCAGCAACATGGATATAAATTTACCACCTACTCAAAACTCAGATCTACTTTATTGTCAGATAATTTCAGGACTTACGCACGACGCTCCTAGAAACCCGGTTTGGAGCCTATAGCGTCTTGCAGCCGTATGAGGTACACTGCAAGGCAAGTATAGCGGCACCCTTAAGGGTGCCGCTATACTTGCCTTGCGCGATAACGCTTTCCCTAGACGAGCTTGCAATCCGCTGTAAGGGTGAGGTGAAGAGGATTTTGACTCGCTACTATAGCAACAGCGAATTGATCGCCAACTACCGCCACATTGTGCGATCGCTTCATTGTTTCTGCTTAGATATCTCCTTGCTAAATCGACGATTTTTCATAGAAACCCGGTTGCTTTGCGTAAGTCCTGGTATCTTTTTGTCCCTCCCTCATATATATAAGTATTATTTCGTAGACAAGTACCGCTTTCACCAAATTTCTACACAGTCTTTAGCACAACTTCATAAACTTATTTTAAGTTTTGTTAAAAAATGTTAAAAAATAATTCGATTTTAGAAGCTTAACCTAGAATTGGAATTAGTAAATATACAGAGGTTCAGTAAAATTTCGGAGTTAACCTAGCTGAAAAAGTCATAGCTTGTCGGATCGTAAACAGGACTTACGCCAGAAGAGGCCATCACCTCTGTTTCTGAGTATACCTCTAATTTTTTTGCTCAATAATTTTTGAGAAAAACCCGGATGGGTGAGGGTAAGTCCCGATAAAATGCCGTCAAATTATCCCCAAGCGAAAACCGTATCTTTGAGCAACGAGGTCTTTGGAGGAAAGCTAATGAACAATCAATTTGCGATGAAAAGGGTAAATATTCTCAACACAGAGATTGATAATTTATCGATGACAGAACTTTTGGAAAACCTCGAATGCGGTGTTGTCTTTACACCCAACGTCGATCACATAATGAAACTGCGAGAAGATCGAGAATTCCGCGAAGCATACAATGGCGCTGATTGCGTAATTTGTGACAGTAAAATACTTCTATATTCATCTTGGTTCTTAGGTACACCATTGCGAGAAAAAATTTCGGGTTCTGATTTTTTCCCAGCTTTTTATAACTACCATAAAAACCATGAAAAAATTAAGATATTTTTGTTAGGCGCTGGAGAAGGAATTGCTCAAAAGGCTCAAGCAAAAATCAACCAAAAAGTAGGAAGAGAAATAGTAGTAGGCGCTTATTCTCCATCTTATGGGTTTGAAAAAAATGAATCAGAATGTTTAAAAATAATTGAAATAATTCAAAGTTCGGGGGCGACGGTACTGGCGATTGGAGTTGGTGCACCAAAGCAAGAAAAGTGGATTTATAAGTATAGAAAAGAACTCACGAACATCAAAATATTTCTGGCGATTGGTGCAACGCTTGATTTTGAAGCGGATAATCTGCGTAGAGCGCCTAGATGGATGAGTAATGTAGGATTAGAATGGTTATTCCGTCTAATTTTAGAACCCAGAAGATTGTGGAAAAGATATCTGGTAGATGATCTGCCTTTCTTTTGGTTAATTTTAAAGCAGAAGTTTACAACCTACTTAAAACTCAGATCTACTTTATTATCAGACAATCTGAGGACTTACCAACGACGCTCCTAGAAACTCGGTTTGGAGCGTATATATATCCAATTAGAGCGGAAAATGTGCTTGTCTGAACGCTATAGTGTGCGGGCACCCTTAAGGGTGCCCGCACACTGCTGCAAGCCAAAAGGCTGTACTTGACTCGAAAAGCAATCCGCTGTAAATTCAGCTATTAGTCTGCGGACAAAAATCGACGGCATTAAGAAACCCGGTTTTTTCAAAAAACCGGGTTTCTGAGGGTTTCTGAAAAACTTAATACCGATCTTCCTCTTCGTATTCGGGTGCTTTGGTTTTCTCCGGAATGTTCAACTTGGGTGCTTTATAAGGTTGAGGCGACTCGTCATCTGCCCAGGCGTCTTGCTCTACGTCGTAGCTTTCGTACTTACTATCCGGGTACGATTTTTTGGGTGTACTTTCTGGTTCGGGTTTGGCGTAGGATCGGTTGGCGTAGCGATCGCGCGATCGCTCTCTGTCGCACCCAAATTACCTAAAATTTAATCTGCGTTCTGAGTTTTGATAGATTTAGCTAATTCATCGCGGAGTCTTTTGGAAATATCTCCACATTTTCCTTGGCAAATTCAGCTGCACCCAACGCGATTATTTTTGATGTCAGAACAGACTGAAATTAGCGAGACTGTTGAATCAAAGAGCGAGCAAGTTACATCTTTTGTGTTTTAGACGAGGAAATTTTGTGACTGAGGAGGAAACCTGCAACCATAACAGAGACTAAGACAATTGCATTTTGGTCTGGCTCTGGTACTGGTTTAGCTTGTGTAATTTCTGTAATTTGTGGTCTTTGAAAAGATCTTCCTGTCAAAGTTCCTAGATAATCAAACGTAAAAATACTCCAGCCGAAGTTACCACCTGTGGTGTTAAGCTCTAGAGAACCGCTATTTGTACCAAATAGTGGGACACCACAGGTAAACGGCCTCGGAACTGGACAAGGGAGGGGCGGAAATTCACGCACAAGCTGAACATCAGAATTGAAAGACAAATCTCTAGTTAAAAGGTTAAAAGCAAAAGAACTAGCAAATGTTGAGCTGACGCCAAAAAAGTTCAAGCTAAAATTGGTAACTTCAGAGCCAGATATTATACTATCTGCATTCAAATCTTCGCCGGTAAAACTGCCTGAAATTGTATTATTACTCGACGTTAAATCGAAATTTAAACCTCCAGTTATAGGTTGGGGAATATTATATTTGGGAGAAAACCAAGAAGAAAAAGAATAACCCCCCTGTGTGAAGGAAAAAGTTGTTGCTTTAGCTTGGTTGACTGGTAGCAAGACAGCACAGCTGAGAGTCGTTGCGATCGCTGCTAACTTGGCAATTTTATTCATAATTTCTCATAGCTTGCTCATTTTATAAAAATTCTACAGTATTTTCACGGTGAAGCTCTCAGTCAAACATGAAGTAATGATAAATTTTTGATAAAAATTTAGTAAAGACTTATAAGCTCAACAGTAAATATGCTTATTTTGAATTCGTTACTGCTATGGTTGAAATAACAGGTAGCGATCGCGCCTCGCAATGATGAAATAAAATCAGGAGCAAGGAAGCATGTTTTATAAAGTTGAGGAACGTTCTGAAACTCAAACCCACTTTACCTGTTAAGGCAAAGTGGGAAAGCCGAATTCAGATGATTTGTGAGAAAGTCAAGCAAGTTTAATAAAACTTAATACCGATCTTCCTCTTCGTATTCTGGTGCTTTAGTTCTCTCCGGAATGTTTAATTTGGGTGCTTTATAAGGTTGAGGTGACTCGTCATCCGCCCAGGCGTCTTGTTCGACATCGTAGTCTTCTTTGTACTTATTATCCTGGTACGATTTTTTGGGTGTGCTATCTGGTTCGGGTTTGGCATAGGAGCGGTTGGCTTTGCGATCGCGCGGTTGCGATGCTTCGCTCCAGTTTTCCTCTTCTTCGATATCTTGGTCGTAATACCTGGGTTCGGGTGCTTGGGCGGCTTTCCGCAATGGCTGACGCCCGACTGCGGGTTCTTCCCACTCGTCATCATCCCATTCTGGTTCTGCGGGTTTGGTGGCTTTCATCGGCGGAACTGGTGTACGCAAAGGTTCCCCAGTCCCCAGTAAATTAGCAGGATTGGTAGTCGCGCGGGGTCGATAGCCTTCTTCCTCTTCGTCTTGCTGCCAAGGCGCTTTGCTTAATCCCAAACGTTCTACCACGCCGACGGTTAATTGAACTAGGCGCTCTTCAGACCCTTCAAATA
>DNGG01000618.1 GCA_003486675.1 Cyanobacteria bacterium UBA11372 | reverse complement strand
CTTTAGTGCGAGGAGTGGCTCAATGCAAGAAAAACAAAGTCTGATTGCTTTACTCGGTTGTGCTATCCCTGCCTTCTTCTGGGTGTTAGAAGGTCAGTGGAAGCACTTCCAGCGCGGTTTTTACCCCCGCGCCGCCGAACTTGAACGAATTTTGGTCACTGAGTATAATCTACGCGGCCCTGCTATCTTTGGCGACTGGAGTCGCGTGTTTAAGCGCGCTAACAAACCAAAACGCAACGGCCTGCTTTGGGATGGTATCCTCAATCCCAGCGTCTTCATCAGCTACGTGCTGGAAATTGGCTTTCTGTTAATCCTGTCTATTGTCAAGCTTCGCTGACATTGGCGGTGGCAAGTCGTAGTCGTTATGAGTATGATTTAAATATACGAATGACACCTACGAATTGCCAGCTTCTCGATCCAACCGGACTGAGCGTTACAATTCTAAAGTCACCAGGAAATATAGCTAGCAGCGAAGAAAAGTTTGACCTTAAATATCAACGAGGTAACTATGACCGCTACACTTGAAACGCAACAAACTGGATTAGTTACAGCACTTAACCGCCAACAAGCGAATGCATTAATCGCCTATCTCAATTACAAAAAATACCACTGGCTGACCTTTGGGCCATTATTCCGCGATCTTCATTTATTGTTTGAGGAACAAGGCGCCGAAGTGTTTGCGATGATAGACGAGTTAGCAGAACGCAGCTTAATGCTTGATGGTAGCCCAGTTGCCGACCCGGCAGAATATATTCCCACAGCAACGGTGACGCCATCGACGGGTAAACTATCGGTGCGGGAGATGATTGCAGAAGCGATCGCCACCCACGAGTTAATTATCGCCGAAATGCACAAAGATGCAGATGCCGCAGCTACCGCAGGCGACATCGGTACCGCAGATCTTTATACTCGACTCGTGCAAGTTCACCAAAAACACCGCTGGTTCTTGAAAGAAATCCTCAAGAAAGGCGACGGTTTAGCATCGTAGAATTGACATCTTGCAAGGGAGGCAAGAGCCTCCCCCACTCGCTCCCAGGCTGAGCCTGGGAGCGAGAATCAAGAGGCTCCGCCTCGCGATCGCACATCCAAACTATCCCGCAAACAGCCTCCCCCACTCGCTCCCAGGCTGAGCCTGGGAGCGAGAATCAAGAGGCTCCGCCTCGCGATCGCACATCCAAACTATCGCGCAAACCATCACCCAACAAATTAAACCCCAAGACAGTCAGGGTAATAAACAAACCGGGGAAAATAGTAGTCCAAGGCGAAGTGAGAGAATAACCGCCCTTAAAAGCATCCGCGAGCATTGTACCTAATTCTGGAGTTGGGGGTTGTGCCCCCAAACCCAAAAAACCCAAACCAGCTGCTTCCAGAGTAGCAGTGCCGATGGAGAGGGTAGCTTGTACGATTAAAGGTGCGAGGCTTCCAGGCAAGATGTGGTAAAAAAGAATGCGAATCGGAGACGCGCCCAAAGCTTGAACAGCTTGGACAAACTCTTGCTCGCGCAAAGATAGTACCATACTGCGGGTCAAGCGGATATAAATCGGGATTTGGACGACAGCGACGGCAAGCATCGCACTTTGCAGACTGGGGCCGGATACAGTTACGATAGCGATCGCCAACAATATCGATGGAAAAGCCAGTAAAATATCCGTCACCCAGCCAATAACAAGATCGATTTTCCCCCGAAAATACCCCGCCACCAATCCCAACAACAACCCAACTATCAAACCCAAACCTACAGATACCACGCCGACGGTGAGGGAAGTGCGTAACCCGTACCATACCAAAACTAAAATATCCCGCCCCAAACCATCAGTACCAAACCAATGTTGAACGCTGGGAGGCTGCAACCTGACTTGAAAGTTCCTATCTGTAGCCGGATCGTAGGGATATAAAATAGGCGCAAAAAGCGCTAACAATGCGATTATCAGCGTCAAGATCAAACCTATCTTGCCCGAAGTAGATTGCCAAAACCTTTGAAGAGCATTCATATCATGTCTGGTAGCAATGGTAGTGTATAATTTTTTATTTTGTCGGGGCTGGTTTTACCAATCAATCCGTGGAACCACGCGATATTTCGATAAACCCGCAAGGGCTAACTGTTGGTATAACAGCAGTAAGGGATAAAGCTATTTATACTCAATCCTGGGATCGAAAAAGATATAAAATATATCAACGAGCAGATTAATTGTTACAAAAGTTACAGAGACAAATACAACTCCACCTTGTACAACTGGATAATCTCGCGCTAAAATTCCCTCATATATCCACGAACCAATACCAGGCCAAGAAAAAATAGTTTCAGTTAAAATAGCGCCGCCAAGTAGCGTGCCGAATTGCAAGCCAATAGTCGTAATGATGGGTAAAAAAGCGTTTTTTAATCCATGTTGTAAAATTACCAAATATTCGGGTAAACCTTTAGCCCTGGCGGTGCGGATGTAATCTTGGGATAAAACTTCCAGCATCGCACTGCGGGTAATTCGGGCAATAATGGCTAAGGGAATTGTCCCCAAAGTTAGGGCAGGTAGAATTAAATGAGATAGCAGATCTAGGAGTAATATTATATCAAATTTGAGGATTGAATCCAAGAGGTAAAAGCCAGTAAGCGGCTGAAAATTAAATCCAGCGTCAACGCTAATTCTGCCGCTAGGAGGGAGCCATTGTAAGTTAACTGCAAATAGGTAAATTAGCAACAGTCCTAACCAGTAAACTGGCAGAGAAACGCCAATCAAAGAGCCGCTCATGGTTAAATTATCTAATAAGCTATTTTTACGGATGGCGGCAAAAATACCAGCCGGAATTCCCAGAAAAATAGCTATCAACATGGCAGCGACAGATAATTCAAAAGTAGCAGGGAAGCGGTTGATAATTTCCTCAATAATGGGAATACCGCTGAGGATGCTCGTGCCGAAGTCAAGGCGTGCTATGTTAGCTAGAAAAACGAGGTATTGTAGCGGCAAAGGCAGATTTAAACCCAAGCGCTGTCGCGTCGCTGCAACTTGTTCGGGAGTGGCTCTTTCTCCTAATAGTACAGTAACTGGGTCGCCGGGAATCAGATGCAGCAGGGCGAAGACTAAAAGGGTAATTCCCAGCAAGACTGGGATGAGACTCAGCAAGCGTTTGACGATATATTTCCACATGGGTAATGGGTAATTGGTAATGGGTAATTGGTAATAGGATAATGGATGGCAAAGTTTGAGTGGAAGATGGGCTATTAAATCAAGTTGCAAGTTACATCCCTTGGCGCTGGTAATAGGTAATGGG
>DNGG01000680.1:1006-8966 GCA_003486675.1 Cyanobacteria bacterium UBA11372 | reverse complement strand
GGGTTTAGTCCCTTTGTCTGTTTGAGTTGTGAGGTTATTGGTAAAACCCGCCCCTACATTGCTTTCTGAATCAAGATTGGGATTGAGACGATATCCAATACCGTAAACGTTTTCAATCCAGTTTTCTGCACCGGCAGTTTTTAACTTTTGTCGCAATCCTTTGATGTGGGCTTTTACAGTTTCTTCTTGGGGCGGATCGTCATAAGTCCATAAATGTTCGACGATATTTCCGCGACTGAAAACCCGCGATGGGTTTCGCATAAATAATTCGATCAGGCTATATTCTTTGGGGGTTAATGATAGAGGTTTTCCGGCAAAAGTGACTTTGCAACTACTTGGATCTAGCTGCAATTCTCCTACTTGCAAAACGGGAGTAGTGGGAATAGCGCCGCGACGCAATAATGCGCGCACTCGTGCTTGTAATTCGTCTAAATTTAAAGGTTTGATCAGATAATCGTCTGCACCTGCGTCTAATCCTTGAATGCGATCGCTCGTCGCCTCTCTCGCCGTCATCAGTAAAATCGGAGTCGAGCAAGCTTGACTTCGCAGTCGCCGACACAAGCTAATTCCATCGAGTTTAGGCAACCCCACATCGATTAAAATCAAGTCGTAAGGCGTACCTTGCGCGTATTCCCAACCCATTTTCCCATCCGACGCCGTATCCACAGCGTAGTGCTGACTGGTAAGACACTGCAACAACATATCCGCTAGCGCTTCATCGTCTTCAATTAGCAGAATCCTCATTGCTAATTTCTTCCCTACTTTTTCCCTGTTTGTTTTTAAACTGAAGGCTATCACATTTTCCGGGGCGAATCCAGGTAAGAATTATGAAGAACTTACTCAAAGCCAAATTCGCTAGTTTAATTTTAGCGACTGCTACCTGTTTTGCGATCGCTCAAATACCCGCCATAGCTTTTGATGACTCGATTCCGGAGCCAAAGGTACAATTTGACAACAGTTCTTTTGTCGATATTGCGGGTGAGATGCTGATTTTTACCTTTGTTTGTTGTCAATCAATCCTCTTAATTAATTTAGGGGATGTCACCGCCAACGATCGCAAATAAACCGGCTATAAACACCGTGCCTAACGCTTCTCAATCATCGTCATAATTTCATCAAAACAGAAATTATATACCAGGGTACTCAATTCTTTGGCTAAATTTTTGTTATTAGGAGGAATTTGCTCGATCAGTTGGGAAATCCTATCTCCATCAACTGCGATCGCTGCTTGATACACTTGTTCGATCCATTCTGAAGGCATTTCGGCAATCCCATCAAGTTGCTCGATTTGAATGTTAGTTGGTGTTAGATAGTTTTCTACTGTTGGCTGTTCGTAAATATATTCTACTCCCAAATGCTGAGCCAGTTTATCAAAAATTACTTGTTCTCTAAAGGGTTTGCGGACAAAATCATCGCATCCGGCTGCTAAAACATTGGCTTGTTGTTCTTCAAACGCACTCGCGGTTAAAGCAATAATGATGGTATGAATCGGGGCGGGTTTAGAGAGAATATCTGTTGGAGTTGTAAGATTATCGGTAAAACCCGCCCCTACAGCGTTTGCCTGCATGGCTTTTATTTGTCGCGTGGCTTCGTAGCCGTCCATTAGCGGCATTCGCATGTCCATCCAGATCAGATGGGGGTGCCACTGCTGCCAAATTGCGATCGCTTCTTCTCCATTCGCCGCACTTCTGGTTTCAAATCCCACTGTTTGCAGTAATTGTAATAACAATTGGCAATTTTCTTGCCGATCGTCTACGACTAAAATGCGGTATAATGGTTGATTTGGATCCAGTTGAATTACTCGTCCTTTGGTCGTAGGTTGGGCAATAATTTCGCCTGCTTTAGCTAAAGTGACTGGCAGAGCAAAACTGAAAATTGACCCTTCACCCAAGACGCTATGGCAATTGATATTTCCTCCCATTAGTTGAACGTATTGTCTGCTAATTGTCAATCCTAAACCCGTTCCTTCTTTTGATTTAATTCCGCTTTCGGTTTGGACAAAAGGCTGGAAGAGGCGATCCATTTCTGCGGGGGCAATGCCTTTTCCGGTATCTTCTATTTCAAAGAATAGTTGAGGGTTAATGGTTGGCGAATTGTCAACAAATGCCCGCAAGGTGATGCCGCCGTTTCCGGTGAATTTCACGGCATTTCCCAATAAATTAATTAACACTTGCCGCAATTTACCTTCATCGGTGACGACAAATTGGGGCAAGTCGGGGGCGATATCGAACTCGAGGAATAATTGCTTGCTTTGGGTGCGAATCTGAAACATTTCTTGCAATGTTCCTAATAAATAATGCAAGTTAAATGGACTTGGATTTAAAACGATTCGCCCCGCCTCAATTTTGGACATTTCTAACACGTCATCGATCAAGGCAAGCAAGTGTTCGCCGCTGCGGTTAATAATTCCCAGGGATTCTCGCTGACGGGAAGTGATGGCGGGATCTCGTTCCATTAATTGGGAAAAACCGAGAATGGCGTTGAGCGGCGTGCGAAGTTCGTGACTCATATTTGCTAAGAAAATACTCTTAGCTTTGCTGGCATTTTCGGCGGCTTCTTTGGCAACTTTTAAGGCAGATTCGGCTTGATGTCTGGCGCGCCCGATGGCGATTATTTCTCCTACCAATCTGACTAAATTAATATCTTCTTGACTCCATGTTTTGGCAAATCGCATTGAATCCGCACCAATATAACCAACCACTTTGCCACCGTGAATCATGGGGACATTCAGGCAAGATTGAATCAATTGTGTTTCAAAAGAGGCGCGGGTTTCTGTTGCGTCTGGTGGCAGTTCGTCTAGATTAGAAAGGGCGACGACTCTACCGTTAAGCATTTGGTGATTCAACCAAGAACAAACGTTAATCGAAGCTTCATTCCCGGCATAGCAATTGCCAAAAACTTGAATTCCAACCGCACACCAATCATAGAGCAAGCGGTAGCGTTCTTGGTTTTCTGTATATGCAAAAATGCAGAGGCGTTCGGCATTGATGAAGTTAGCGATCGCTTGTAATGTAAAATGAATCGCCGCCTCGGCATCAGAGTCGATAAACTGTCTGGAAATACTGCCGATCAAGCTATCAATTTGGGCGCGACGCTGGAGGGCGGCTTCAGCTTGTTTGCGCTTGATACCTAAAGCAATTTCTCTGGCTGCAAAGTCCAATGCTTCGAGGGTAGATTCGTTTAATTCTGATTTGGCAAAAATTACCAGCATTCCTAATATTTCCGACTCTAACATCAACGGATAGCTGGCAGCAGCAACGATTTTCTCCCGTTGCACCCAACTAGGATTGACAATGGCTTTATTTTTTAGGATGGCGTTATTTCTAGAAAGCTTTTGCGATCGCTCGGGGAAAAACTTGTGAAAAGGAATGCGATCGCACCCAGGATTGGGGCGAGTATCGCTTCCCCCATTGGCTTGTAACTCGAAGATATTTTCGGCAGAATTGAGCGTCCAAATGCGAGCGCAATCAATATTTAAATGTTTGACTGCTGCTTTTGCACAGCGATTGAGCATCATTAATAAACTATCGCTCATGCCGAGGGCGCTACCGACATCGGCGCGAAAAGCGGCTAAACTAGCGCGTTGTGCTAAAGCAGCTTCGGCAGATTTGCGATCGCTCAAATCTTGCACAATAGCTTGGACAAATTTACTCGCGCTTACTTCCACCGCGGTTAAACAAACTTCTGCCGGAAAATCCACCCCATCGGCGCGACGGTGCATCCATTCAAAAGTGTGATTGCCTTTTTCTAAAGCAATCTTTATCATCTGATTGGCAAGTGTATAAGCATCTTCTCCGTTTGGCTGAATAGGAGATGAAAACAGAGAAATATGCTTGCCAATCATATCTGCACGACTACAGCTAAAAAGTTGTTCTGCGGCACTATTGCAATCAACAATTCCGCTAGGGCTTCCCAATACAATTGCAAAACTAATCGATTCGTAAAGCGCCCTTAATCTAGCTTCAGATAGCCGCAAAGCTTCTTCTGCCTGAATTCGCTCTGTAATATCGGTGATTGTGGCTAACGCGCCGGTAAACTCTCCTTTCTCATTTTGAAGTGGATTGCAAGAGACAATTGCCCACAAATCAGAGCCATCTTTGCATCGGAATTTAAAATCGTGTTGTTCTTCAATTCCTTGACGACGACGCTCTAGATATTGGGATGCGATCGCAACGTATTCTTCATCCATAAAATTAAATATTGGTTGCCCAATGGTTTCAGCTACCGTATAACCCAGTAACTCCGCCATTTTAGGATTGACAAAAGTAGTAATGCCATCCGCGTCTATTTCCCAGATTCCTTCTTGCGCCGTTTCGATAATTTGACGATATCTTTCCTCGCTTTCAGCTAAAGCAGCTTCGGCAGATTTGCGAGCAGTAATATCCGTAGCAATTACAGTTCCCATCCAACAATTTGCCGCTTCATCTCGCTCAGGGCTGAGGCTAAAATTAATCCATAGCAAACTGCCATCCGGGTGATTGAAGCGATACTCGCCTTCATAACTTTCTCCGGCAAAAACCGCTGCAAGACATTGTTTATAAGTCTCGGTGAAATCTTCCGGCACCATGCGCGATACGAAAATATTTTTGTCAGCCATTAGCGCTTCTGGTGCATAGCCCCAAAGTTGAAGGCAGGCAGGAGAACAATATTCAAATTCCCATTCTCCATCGGCATAAATCCGCACTCGATAGATAGCAGCTAAGGAGCGATTCAGAATTGTTGTGAGTCTATTTTCGGATACTTTTAACGCTTCCTGGGTAAGTTTTTTCTCAGTAATATCGGTGGCAATTATAGTTGCCATCCAACAATCTGCCGCTTCATCTCTTTCCGAACTGAGAGTACAACAAATCCAGCGCAAACTGCCATCCGGGTGATTGTATCGATATTCAACTTCGCAATTTTCCTCGCTAAAAATAGCTTCAAATCCCTGTGCTAATGTTGTTTCCAAATCTTCGGGTACAATGCGCGACAGGAAAAGATTTTGATCGGCTATCAATGCTTCGGGAGAATAGCCCCAAATCTGAAGGCTTCCCTGAGAACAATATTCCATTTCCCATTCGCGATTGGCTTGAACTCGCACACGCTGAATTACTGCCAAAGTACTATTAAGAATAGTATTCAACCTGGCTTCGGATGCAACTAAAGCTTCTTCGGTGCGTTTTTTATCGGTAATATCAATGGAAATTCCTGTCGTCCTCCAACAGTTGTTTGCCTCATCTCTAATTGAACTCAAAGTCAGCGAAATCCAGCGCAGACTTCCATCGGGATGGAAATAGCGATACTCGCATTCATAATTGCGTTCTTCATAAATACAGTCATAGACATTGCGATACATTTCCTGCAAGTCATCTGGGTGTATCCGCGATGCAAACAAGTAGTGATCTGCCATTAATTCTTCCGGAGTATATCCCCATACTGCAATAGATCCCGCCGAGTGGTATTCAGTTTCCCATCCCCGCACAAGATAATTTCGGTAATGACTAACAGCACCACGCGCAGTGCGGAGAATCATATTCAGTTTCGCTTCTGATGCTTTTAATGCTTCTTCTGCTTGTTTGCGATCGCTTATATCTCGCGCTACACCCACAATGACTTTTTTTCCATCAGCATCTTGCGATAAAGCCAGATTGCTAGTATGCCATGCAATAGTTCCATCTTTATATTGCACTCGATACTCAAGATCGGAATACTTTTCCCCCGTTGTTAACACTTGGTTGAAAACATCTAAAGCATTTTGCACGTCATCGGGATGCACGGCGGGCATATAATTTCCGATCAATTCCTCCGGCGAGTAACCCATGACATGAACAACATTAGGAGAAATGTAGGATACCAACCCATCAGGATAAACGCTAAACATCATATCGTTAACATTTTCCACAATGGTGCGGAACTTAAATTCACTTTCTCGCAACGCTTCTTCTGCTAATTTGCGTTCGGTGATATCCCACCCACTGGCAATGATGAGCAAGTTTCCCTCTTCATCTCGTAAAGTAGATGCGTTAAAAAGATGCCACTTCCATCTACCATTTTTATGTCTGACGCGGTGTTCAACTCCTAATTGTTTTTCCCCTGTCGTTACGACTCGGTTGAAAACTTCCTGACACTTGGATAAGTCATCGGGATGAAGGAATGGTGCAAAAGATTTACCCTCCATTTCCTCCGGAGTGTATCCCATTAAATCTGAAACTTTAGGCGAAATGTAAGATAACTTTCCGGTTGCCGGGTTGATGACAACATTGATATCATTGGAATTTTCTACGATCGCGCGAAACTTGGCTTCGCTGGCTTTTAATGCGGCTGCAGTGCGTTGGCAATCATCCTCAATCTCGATGCCGCTACCAGAAATTTCTAACACCGAAACCGCCTTTCTTCCTGGCGGCTGAAATTTATACTCGGTAATTTCGTACTCTCCCTGTATCGCTTTGCTACTAGGGTTCAAGTCTCTAGAAACGGGTTTTGCCAGGGGTAGCAAGTCTAATAAGTTGTGTCCGATGATACTGCTGTGCGAGCGAGCGACCAATTGTTCAAAAGCGGCATTGCACCATTGCACTTGCTTGTGTGCGTTGGAGAAAACTACGGCTTGCGCGATCGCATCCAACGCCACTTGCATCTGTTCCACCAACACAGCCAAATTCGCCGTCATTGCACACACCCCAGCTACCATTGCGTTTGATGCCAACTAGAGGCAGAGCCTCTAGGCACTCGCTCCCAGGCTCCAGCCTGGGAGCGAGATCTGGGAGGCTCTGCCTCCTTTTGTTGCGTTTTGTTACAGGTTGCGCCTCTTTGATGCCAACTAGAGGCAGAGCCTCTAGGCACTCGCTCCCAGGCTGGAGCCTGGGAGCGAGATCTGGGAGGCTCTGCCTCCTTTTGTTGCGTTTTGTTACAGGTTGCGCCTCTTCCCTACTTCTTCCCGATCCTTCCTTAATCTCATAACCGTAGAACTACACAGACCTCCTAAATTAATTCACGAGAGAATGATATGATTTCGCAAAACATACCTAAATTGTTGCAGTCTGTTAGCAGAATTATGCGTAATTCCCCGCAACAGCCACGCTTTGACAGTAATTATAAAGCCACCGCCAAAAAACTATCAATATCGCTCATCGGGGGTGTGATGGTTGCATTGGGCACATCGGCTGCCGCCCAAGCCGCGACGTTCGTATCGACAAATGACGGCAAAATCGGCAAAATCGATCCGATAACGGGTGCATTTACCCAAGTAGCCAGCGGCAATGTTGCGTTCACAGATATTGCCATAGCTGATAATGGCAAGCTATACGGAATTAACTTCAGCGATTTGTACGAAGTTGATTTGAATACAGGTGTTTATTCTCACATTGGTTTGTTCGCTAGGGATAACGATCAAAGAATGAACGCACTCACCTTTGCCAATGGTACGCTTTACGGTGCAAAAGGTGACAGGCTTTACAGCTTCAACTTGCAAACAGGTGCGGCAACTCCCACGATTCCCACACCAGGTTTTAATAGCAGTGGGGATTTAATATTTGATGCGGCTAATAATCGATTCTTGGCAATTTCTAAAGGTGGGATGAACGGAAGCGATCGCTTGTATTCCATCGATATCACCAATTCTACTTATCTCGTGCTTGGCGATCTTGGTTTTAAAGATGTATTTGGCTTGACATTTGAGAATGGAAATTTGTTTGGATATACCAAAGATCGCCAACAAATTTCCATCAATCCCGTCAACGGAGAAGGCACATTTGTTCGTAACATCACCGGCACAAACGCTGAAATTTGGGGTGCAACTTTCCAACCCGATCCCAAGCCGGATAGGGGGAAAAGCGTACCTGAACCGAGTACGGTATTGGGATTGCTAGGCGTTGCAGGCATCGGATTAAGTTCGCGACTGAAGCGGAAAAATCCGCAAATCACCTTTGTTTCTAGGAAAAATCGTCGTTGATTAACTAAAGATCCACGAAGAAACCCGGTTTCT
>DNGG01000680.1:586-815 GCA_003486675.1 Cyanobacteria bacterium UBA11372 | reverse complement strand
AAGAAACCCGGTTTCTGTCCTCGGTTTTCTAGTGGTTGGTAGTTGCGCTAAGCGCGAAGACAGCGCAACTACCAAATGGAAGATTTTTATTTGACATAACCCCCTATTAGTGTATAATAAATATTTTTATATAGCCTACTCGCCTGGTTGTGGGTTAAACTCACATCTTGCACCCAGGCTAAAAACCGGATTTGGAGCAAATAGCAGCAAATCACCTTTGTTTCTATGA
>DNGG01000680.1:0-351 GCA_003486675.1 Cyanobacteria bacterium UBA11372 | reverse complement strand
TTGCAACCAGAGATTGCAGAAAGCAACTAAGGTGATGGGTTCAGATTTTTCGTCAAAAAACCCGGTTTTTCATATAGCCTAATCGCCTGGTTGTGGGTTAAATAAAGGTTAAAAAAGCAGCTAGTGTTGCATTGATTGGGGAGATACATATGGCATCTATCAGCAATTTAGTCAAAGAAGCATTAACGACTGGTTATCTGACAGTGAGCGCGGAAAATACATTGCGATCGCTCCTCAAAACTAAATACCCATCCGAAGATTTAATCGCGTTTATGGAGTTGCAACACGCAGCGATGTATGGTTGGGTAAAACAAGAATCTCGCGAATTACTTAACCGTCAGTAAAAGTCTC
>DNGG01000675.1 GCA_003486675.1 Cyanobacteria bacterium UBA11372 | reverse complement strand
TTGGTGGATGTGGGGGTGGCGATCGCTAACGATAACGTACCATCGGTGCAGCGCTGGATCGGCGAACAACTGATCTATAAACCCTCAGATATCCAAAAAGAAGCCTGGAATAGCAACCCAACTCAGCGGTTTCACGCCCTGATCGTACAACCTTACGTACTGATTCAAGAGCTGCCAGCTGCTTAAAATTGGCCTACTGGGTTTAAGAGTTCCCTATTTCGTAAGTCATGGAACCAGATTATTTTAACTCAATTCTCGGGCATCTACCTGGAGAAAAGATGAGTGAACCCAACACCAAAAATTTTTGGAATCGACTGAGTAATTGGGCGCTGGTTCGCTTTCTGCTTTTCTTTGCGTCGGGATGGGCGCTAGTACAGCTGTTAGCTTACTTTGAAGGCGTAGTCGTTATTTTCAGCTTTGCGGCGATTATCGCCTTTTTACTCAGCTATCCGGTGAAATGGCTGCGCCGTTTTTTACCCCACGGCGTAGCAGCTAGCTTTATTTTCTTGCTCAGCCTGGTAATTATTTTTGGTTTTACTGCCACAATTGGATTGACAATATTATCCCAGGGACAACAACTGGTTGACAAGAGTTTACCGGATTTTCTCAGTTACCTAAACAATTTAATAGAACAAGTTGAGAAATATCTCAATGCCCGTCATGTCAAGGTAGATTTTCGGGCGTTTGAAGTCCGGTTGCAGAACCAAGATATCGCATTTATCGGGAATAGCATTGGAACTATTCTCGCTAGTTCGCCAATTTTGCTGGATTACTTCATCAAGTTTATCTTGATTGAGGTTGTGGCTTTCTTCATGCTCCTGGATGGAGAAAAGCTGTGGAATTTTATTATGCGATTTGTCCCCAAGCAACAACGTCATAAGTTTACGCTTATCGTGCAGCACAATTTTTTAGAATTCTTTCGCGGACAGCTAATTTTAAGTTTATTTTTTAGCTTTTCGGCGTTTGTAATTTTCTTAGTTTTACAAGTTCCTTTTGCCCTGGTTTTGGCTGCGATCGCTGGAATTTTTCAGATGATACCTGGGATTGGAGCGACGTTAGGAGTTAGTTTAATTTGTCTAATTTTATTACCCCAAAACAGTTGGATAGCTTTCAACGTCCTGATTGCTTGCATCGTGATTCAACAATTCAAAGATAACTTGCTCGCGCCTAGAATTATGCAAGACACCCTCAACGTTCATCCCGTCGTTGGCTTTTTTGCTTTATTAGTTGGTTATAGATTAGCGGGATTGTTGGGAATTTTTCTCGCGATTCCCATTGCAGGAGTCATTATTAGTTTATTAGAAATAGACGATATCAAAGCGTTAGATAAAAAGAAAATTAATGGTTCTGAAAAAACCGGCTGAGAGTCGATCCAGTGCGTCCAGTCACCACCCAAAGAATCGCCCTCGCGCCATCGCGGACGGATTTTTCCACAGGTTCTGGCGGTTTTTCCGAAGGCACTGAAACTGGCTTTAAAACAATTCCCCGACTACCTAAAACAATCTCGCCAATAATACTGGCGCGACGCATGTGGTAATCAGACGTAATCAAATAAACACTGTTAATTCCTCTAGCTTTTAAGTCATCCGCCAGGGTAGTAAAATTCGTTACCGTATCCACCGCCCTGTTATCTAAATACAGGCGACTCGGTGAAATACCCTCTTTAGCAAAAAACCGGACTATATACCTTTTATTTGGGCTACCGCCAGAAACCCAGATTGGTAAATCTGGATGCTGACGGGCAAATTCTACTGTAAATCTTTCTCGCTCTAAATGTTTCGTCGAGCCTCCCAAGACTAATACAGCTTGCGGTTCGTCAAAACTTCTGATATAGCGATATCCTATGCCTATCAGGAGGGGTAGCACCAGCGCCGAAACAAACAATCTGCCTTTAAAGCGGGCAGTTTTCTTCTGGAGCTTGTAATCTTGCTTGCTGGAATAGATCCTCAACACCATGAATCAAAGCGATCGCATACAATTACACATTGCCGGAACGTCATTACCAAGACTAACGACTCCCCTGTTAAAGAATACCCTTAACCGGAGCGGGAAACAGTTGGAAAAACGACACGATTTAACAATTTCCTCTGTAATGCTACACAGGTAGCGCGGGCAGGGGAAAAAGGTAATTATATTACCACATATACGGGACTGGCGCGATTTGAACGCGCGACCTAGCGCTTCAGATTTGTGTGAGTTTCCCCACTCTCTGGACTATATCTTCACCATAGGCTTAAAGCCTTTAGGTGGTGGCCTTTTAGTCTCTACGCCTTCCAAGTATGACTCAGCACTTAGGACTGACCTTGGCTTGGTTCGGTATTCCCATGAAGTGTAAACTCTTTAGGGTTCACCGAGTTTGACCACATTCACGCACTGAGTTTCCCCAATGGTGCCCGAATTTTCAGGAGGCGCTCGCTCTATCCAGCTGAGCTACAGCCCCAGGTACAAAGCCATCATAGCAGATCGATGAGTTTCAACTCGACTGCCAAGTTTCATTCCAAGGACTGCCCCCTACTTCTAATCCACACAGCGAACTGCTAGCTTTCAGGATAGTTTTAGAGCCGCTGCCGCTCAATTCTCGCAATTTAATCGTTAAATTACCGTGCATGGTATCGCGGCAAGCAAAAGCTAAGCCTTTTTCTGTAGGTGCGCGCAAGGGAGTGCCGGGAAGATTGGTAGTCGCGGTGAGTTCTACTTCATATTGAGCATTTTTTGCCTGCATCTGCCAACTACCCCAAGGCTGAATATTCCAGCTGACTTGGGAATTCCAAGGCACGAATTCGTAGAATTTGCCTTGATAGTGCAAGCCAATCATCGCCACTTCTTCCATCCACCACAATACTCCCCGCCTACCCCCGCCAGCAGTTAAGGCAAGATCTGGTTCGTTATCAAAGCAGTTGCAATTGACCCAAAACCATTTTTGGGGAAAGGCACCGCCCCAATTTTTTTCGCCGTAAGCTGGGGCATCGGTGAATTCGTAACGTTTGCCATTCCACTCAATCCACCCAGTGGCGAGGCCGTGTGCCATTAAAATCTGCCATCCTGGTTCAAAAATCTGTAAAAAAGATAACCATCCGGCGGTTGATTGCTGAATTTGTCCCGTGTTTCCCCAGCCGTATATTGGTTTAATGGAATATTGCCAGCGGGCAAAGTTACCAGTACCAGGGTCTTTAAGAACTCCTTGATGCCAGGTAGCGGTGGCTTGATAGCCTTCTTTAACGCATCGGTCAAAGATTTCTGGGTCGAGATATCCAGGTAGGCTAGATAAATCTGTTTTACCCCAATGACCCAAGGCTAATTCGTCTCGACTTGCCCAAAATTTGTTGACATCTGGGAAAGTGCGGCAGAGATATTCGTCATTGGGACCAAGAATTTGTGCGCCGCCGCCGCTGTAGGGTTTGCCGCCGATGGGGTCTTCAATAGAATACATGAAGGCGAAGGTTTGGCGGTCTTCTCTTAGGGTGACGCGGTAATACCAACCTTCAAAAAAGCGGCGATCGCTTTCATCCCAATGATACCCGCTATGAGGCGTTTGATAATTGGTCAGATTTAATACCATAGATAGAGGACAGTTGTTGCGGCTAAAAAACATAGCCTGCTGATGCAGGTAAATAATCAATCATCTTTATTATGAGCTATTGCCTTAATCCCCAGTGCCAGAAACCTCGAAATCCCGATGGGACAAAGTTTTGCATTAGTTGCGGATTAAGGTTATTGCTGGGCGATCGCTATCGTGCGATAAAACTTCTGAGTCAAGGTGGCTTTGGCAGAACTTTCCTCGCTATCGATGAGTGTAAGCCGTCTAAACCGTACTGTGCAATCAAGCAATTTTTTCCCCAAAACCAAAGTACCGATAGTGCCAAAAAAGCAGCAGAAATGTTTCGCTGCGAGGCGATGCGCTTGGAAGAATTAGGACATCATCCCCAGATAGCCGAACTGCTAGCTTATTTTGAGCAAGATAACCGCCAGTATTTAGTCCAAGAGTATATTGAAGGACAAAATTTAGCTGCCCAATTGGCAGCACAAGGAGCTTTTAACGAAACCCAAATTCGAGAGTTGCTCAACGACTTGTTGCTAGTGCTGCGCTTCGTTCACGAACACAACATTATTCACCGAGATATTAAACCTTCAAATATTATCCGACGTAGTTGCGATCGCCAACTCGTTTTAGTTGATTTTGGCGCTGCTAAATTAACCACCGATCTGGCTTTGGAACTCACCGGAACCATCATTGGCAGTGCCGGATATACTCCGCCAGAACAACTTTTGGGTAAGGCAGTTTTTGCCAGCGATCTTTACAGTTTGGGCGTCACCTGCATTCACTTAATGACCCAAACTCATCCGATGAATTTGTTTGATGTTTACGAAGGAACCTGGGTGTGGCGACAATACTTGAAGCATCCGGTTAGTGACGAACTCGGTCAAATTCTCGATAAGTTACTGGAACGGACTACAAAACAACGCTATCAATCTATCGAAGTAGTACTCAACGACTTAAATTCCTATCCAATAGAAACAGATTTATCCCTATTAAATGCGCCTACTATTTTAGCACAATCCTGCGATATTTCAACTCAAACATGGAAATACGTCGGCACTGTTTTTGGACATTCGACGCGGGTGCTTGCGGTTGCGATTAGTCCGAATGGAAAGACACTTGCTAGTAGCAGTCAGAACGGCACAATTAAGCTGTGGTCTTTAGAATCGGGAAAAGCGCTTCCCTCGCGGACTTTATCTAAGGGTTCAGATGCAGTTCAGTCTATCGCCTTTAGCCCAAATGGAGAGATTTTGGTTAGTAGCGATCGCCACGGCAACATCAAATTTTGGCAAGTTGAAACTGGGGAATTAAAGAGCAGTTTTTGCGGGCATTTATCGCCGATTCAGTCTATTGTAATTAGCGCCGATGGGCAGATTATTGCCAGTGCTGGAGATAACAAAAATATTAAAATTTGGCGTTATTCTAATCAAGAACTGCTTTATACATTTAACGGACATTGCCACGTTAACTCAATTGCCTTAACACCTAATAGCAAAATCCTTGCCAGCGGTTGTCAAGACGGCACAATTAAATTGTGGAGTCTCAAAACTGGCAGATTAATTCAGACCCTGGAATGGCCTTCTGGGGCTGTATATGCATTAGCTTTCAGCCCCGATGGGAAAGTTTTAGCAGCGGGTGGGCATGGTAGTAAAATTCACTTTTGGGATATAGAAACTGGGGAATTGATCGAGACTTTAGTTAGTAATTTAGGTTCAGTGCGATCGCTTATTTTCAGCCCCGACGGCGAGACACTTGCCAGCGGCGGCGAAGACAGTACGATTAAATTTTGGCACTGGAAAACCGGGCAACTAATTTCCTCTTGTCCGCACCACTTTCAATTAGTATCATCCCTTGCTTTTAGTCCCGATAGTCGGCTACTTGCCAGCGGTTCTCACGATAAGAGTATCAAACTGTGGAAATTATCTGATTAGTTAGTAGCTAAGCGCGGTAGGTTTAAACAACTTTTGGGTATACTACTTTTAATCCCCAATCAAAGGCTAAATTTTAACTCTATGCGCTGCGTTAACACTATCCCTGGTCATGCAAACTGGGTTTTTTCAGTTGCTATCAGTCCTCACGGACAAATCCTTGCTAGCGGCAGTAGAGATCGAACAATTAAAATTTGGCATCTCAAAACCGGGCAGTTGCTACATACTCTTATAGGTGATACAAAATGGGTCAGATGTCTTGCCTTCACTCCAGATGGAAAAACTCTCGTTAGTGGCGGCGATGATGGTAAATTGAATATCTGGCAGG
>DNGG01000304.1 GCA_003486675.1 Cyanobacteria bacterium UBA11372 | reverse complement strand
TAAAATTAATCATCATTTAACTTTCTGGTGCGCCCCACTGCCAATTTTTTAGATATTTTAAAAGATATCCCTCTTGTGGAGCGAGATGAATATTAGTATCGTTGGTGACAAATTGCTGATTGACTTGGAATGGTACGAGCAACTTTGGGCATTTACCCTCAACAAAACCTTTGAAATTCCACTCAACCATATCAAACGGGTAAGTACCGAAGAACCCCAAAGCAATTGGGCGGAAATTCGCGCCCCTGGAACTTTTCTTCCAGGAGTTATCAAAGCCGGAACTTATTATACCAGAAATGGTAAAGAATTTTGGTATGTGACGCGAGAGCGAGACTATTTAGTTTTAGAATTAGAAGATGAAGCATTCAAAAAAATGGTTTTAACCATCGAGCAAAGCGAAGCTTGGTTAAACCGAATTCAGGGTGAAAGATAGCCCGCGTTAGCGAAGATTGCTGTAGTAATTGCATCTATTTTGTTTGGTTATATTGGGGAAGAATTATGCCAGTCGCTCAAACAGTTTATGAAGTAGCCATCATTGGTGCTGGAGTATCCGGAACTGCTTTACTTTATAGTTTAAGCAATTATACTAACATCAACCGCATAGCTTTGATCGAAAAAAACCCAGAAGTGGCTTTGGTTAACTCCCATAGAACCAGTAATAGCCAAACGCTTCATTTTGGCGATATAGAAACCAACTACACCTTGGAAAAAGCTAAAAAGGTTAATAAAGCCGCCTGCTTGGTCAAAAATTATCTTTTGACCAACGACCCCAACCAAGAAATATACAGCAAATATCACAAAATGGTTCTGGCAATAGGCAAAGAAGAAGCCGACCAACTCAGAAACAGATATGTAGAATTTCAATCCCTATTCCCCGATTTGAGATTAATAGATAAACAACAAATAGAAGCGCTAGAACCCAATGTTCTGAAAGAAAGAGGAACAGATGAAGAAGTTCTCGCTCTCTTTACTGAAGAAGGCTATACAATCGATTACCAAAAGCTTTCTCAATCATTTTTGCACCAGGTGCTGGAACGCTCCAGCAAAAATATCGATTTGATGCTGGGGACAAAAGTCAAGCAGATTAAAAGGGAAGGAGACTTATATTACATTCAAACCGATCGAGAAACTATCGCAGCCAAAGCAGTTGCTGTTACCGCTGGAGCGCATAGTTTATTATTTGCCAAATCTTTAGGTTATGGGAAAGATTTTGCGCTTTTGAGTGTTGCTGGCAGCTTTTATTTTGCACCGGGAATTTTAAACGGTAAAGTTTATACCGTACAACTTAAAAAACTACCTTTTGCAGCCATACATGGAGATCCAGAAGTTCACAATCAAAGTCAAACTAGATTTGGCCCGACTGCGAAAGCGATTCCCATGTTAGAACGGCATCGTTATGGGACTGTTTGGTCATATTTTAAGACGGCTGGTCTGAGTTTGGATGCTTTTTTGAGCTTCTTTAAGATTCTTTCCGAACCAGTGATATTGAAATATATCGTGAAAAATTATATTTACGATCTTCCCTTCATTGGCAAGAGATTGTTTATTAAAGAAGTCAAAAGAATTGTGCCTTCAATAAAATTGAGCGAACTGAAGTTTGCCAAAAAGTATGGCGGAATTAGACCTCAAGTTGTGAATATAAAGACTAAAAGCATGGATTTGGGAGAAGCAAAGATTTTAGGCGAGAATATTTTGTTTAATATAACTCCTTCTCCAGGCGCTTCAACCTGCTTGCAAAATGCCGAAGATGATACGGAAAGAATAATATCTTTTTTGGGCGAACATTACAGATTTGATAAGGATAGATTCTTGCACGATTTAGGGATGAACAATCAAGAAATATTGATCTAGCACCGTCTTTTGGCGCAAGTTTGTATAGCGGCAGCATTAATGCTGCCGCTATACAAACGAAGAAACCTGCCCAGAAACCCGGTTTTTTATAAAAACCGGGTTTCTTACACTATACGGGGTTGACTTGCTGCTACAACAGCGGCGACAGTTAATTCTAACTCTGGAAAAATTCGAGAGATAATTCTATCGTCGCCTGTGTATCTCTTGGCTTGGTATTGTCCATCGACTAGCTGATGCACAAAAACAGAAGCAACTTTAGGATTTCCCAGGTAACTACGAGAAGCAATAGCAAGATAATCTACAATCCAATATTCAGAAATGCCCAATCTTTGATATTCATCTAATTTATCAACGTAGTCATCTTCCCAATTCGTTGATACAACTTCAACGGCTAAAAGTAAGGGTTCTATAATACCGGCGTAGGTGTTGAGATATCTTTCCCATATTCTGCCCTCAATTACGCTCACATCTGGTCTTCTTCCTTGTTCTTTTCCGCTACTGGTGTAAGTCCTGACAGCTATGTCTTTGTCAACTATGTAGTCGAGTCCTAATCGTTCAATTTCTCTGTCAAAACTCCTGACTAGAAATCTGGAAACACTTCTATGCGCTCCTGTAGAATCCACTTTGACAATCTCCCCATTTACCAGTTCATAACTACCATCTTCAGGGCAGACTTTAAGAAACTCTTCAAAGGTTAGGGGTTTAGTTGTTGTATACGTCATATTATTGTCTCCATTGCATCGGCGAGAGACTATAGGTATTTTAGCATAATATAGAAACCCGGTTTGTCAAAAAATACCTTCGCCAACTTTCTGAAACGCCCACACGCTAAAGCATGTGGCTACACAAACAAAGCCTGCCTACGCAGGCTAGAATTTTTACAGGCTGCGGAGGCAGCCTTAGTTTGTATAGCGGCAGCATTAATGCTGCCGCTATACAAACTAAGGTGTACCTGTTTGTTTTAGCGCAACAATTCCTCTAATTTTTGTTGGTTCCAAAGCGATTGGTATAAACCAGATTGTTGCACTAATTCGGCGTGAGTGCCTGTCTGAACGATCTCGCCTTTATCCATGACAAAAATGCGATCGCATGTCGCCGCCGCCGATAATTGATGGGAAATAAACACTACGGTTTTGCGCTCAGTTCCCGTAGAAAGATTTTGCAAAATTGCCGTAGCTGTTTGATTATCGACGCTGGAAAGGGCATCATCTAAAATTAACACCGGAGCGTCAATTAATAAGCCACGAGCGAGCGCAGTTCGTTGGCGCTGTCCGCCGGATAAAGTGATGCCGCGTTCTCCTACAATCGTTTTGTATTGCTGGGGAAAGTTGGCAATTTCTGGATGAATTTGCGCTTGTTTAGCAGAGTATTCAACCGCCGGTTGTTCCGCTACCGGATCGCCGTAGCGGATGTTATTTTTAATCGTGGTACTGAAGAGGAAACTGTCTTGAGGGACATAAGCGATCGCACTCCGTAAATCCTCCAATCTAATCTGGGTAATATCGTACCCATCGAGAAACAATTGATTTGGGGCAATATCCAAAAGTCGCGGTAAAGTATTGGCAAGGGTTGACTTTCCAGAACCAATTGGCCCTACAATTGCTACACTTTCTCCCGGTGCAATGGTAAAGTTGATATTCTTCAGCGCTGGCGTTTTAGCACCCGGATAGGTAAAGCTAAGATTGCGAGCAGTTAACTCGCCTTTGACTTGACTTAGCGGCAAACTTATGCTGTTACTTTTATCTTCAATTTGGGGTTCGACGCTGAGAATATGTTCAATCCGATCGATACTGACTTCGCCTCGTTGATAAGCAGTAATCGTGAAACCTAGTAACGCAGTTGGGAAAACCAGACGTTCGACGTATAAAATCAGCGCCACGAAGTTACCAATAGAAAGCGCACCAGATGCGATCGCGCCCGCTCCAGCTGCCAGCAAAACCAGTAAACTAATATAAGCCAAGCCTTCTACGATGGGAAATAAAGTCGTTCTGGTTCTGGCAAGTTGGAGATTGGCTTTTAACAAGCGATCGTTTAATTTACGGAATTCCTGGCGCTCGTTTTGTTCTTGAGCGTATATTTTAATTAGGGAAATCCCGCTCATATCTTC
>DNGG01000482.1:12160-15026 GCA_003486675.1 Cyanobacteria bacterium UBA11372 | reverse complement strand
ATTAGCTGGGTTTGGCACAACCGAGGCATTGCGCTTGGAAAGTTAGGATACCACGGCGAGGCAGTCAATAGCTTTGACCGGGCAATTGAATTTAACCCGGATGCTTCCAATGCTTGGCATAACCGAGGCATTACGTTATGTGACTTGGGAAAATATAAAGAAGCGATCGCTAGCTTTGACCGCAGTTTGAGATTGCAACCTAACGCCTACTGGGCTTGGTACAACAAAGGCTTAGCGCACAAACAGCTAGGGAATCACGAAGAATCCCTCAACAGCTTTGATCGAGCGATTGAGTTTAACCCGGATGCCCACAATGCTTGGTATAACCGAGGTCTGCTGTTAACTGACATCGGGCGCAATGAAAAAGCGATCGCCAGCTTCAGTAAAGCAGTGGAAATTAAACCAGACTACCAAAGAGCGTGGTATAACCTAGGGGTTGCCCAAAGAAGAGCGGGTGACTATTCTGGAGCGATCGCTAGTTTAGACAAAGCCGTTCTCCTGGATACTCAAGACTTTTGGGCTTGGTACAGTCGGGGTTTGACCTTGGTACATCTGGGCAGATACGACGAAGCGATCAAAAGCTACGATAAAGTCCTACAAATTCAACCCAACCACGCTAATACTTATTACAACAAAGCTTGCTGTTATGCCTTGCAAGACCAGGTAGATTTGGCTATTGAAAATCTACAAAAAGCCATCCATCTCCAGCCTGAAAAATACCTTTTGATGGCTAAAGTTGACCCAGATTTTAACAAAATTCGGGAAGATGAACGTTTTAATGCCTTGACCAATATCTGAGAACCATAAGTAGGGGCACGGCATCATTATTATTGTTAAACGAACCGATATCTCTCTGATGCCGTGTCCCTAAAGTTACCAAACTTGTTAGAAACCGGGTTTCTGAGCAGATCTCTAGCGATCAAGCCACAATATTGCCGAGAAACCCGGTTTCTGTGGGTGTTTCTGGTTAGAAACCGGGTTGCTTGGCAGATCTCTAGTTATAAAGCCACAATATTGCCGAGAAACCCGGTTTCTTTGGGTTTTGCTTGGCAGATCTCTAGCGATCAAGCCACAATATTGCCGAGAAACCCGGTTTCTGTGCCTCAATCCTGTCTCTCTGATCGGTCCCTAGCAATAATCGCAAATAAACCTGAGAAACTGGGTTGATTCGGCAATTTAATCCATTTTTGGGAACTGACACCCAAATAAACTTTGTTCCTTGTAATTAGAGCTATATTTAATTTATTATTAATCAATATAATAATGTCTTTCTTTGGTTAGAGCAGAAACAACCAAAAACTATAACCAGCGGGCTATATTTTGATTAAAACCTTAACCTAAGCTTATAAATAGGTAACAAAGTCGGAGCGATGCAAAATTTCAAACAGCGACATCAATTGTCTTAAGGAATTACGCACGACCAAACTATCACCTTTGTTTCTGCGTAGATATTTAGTTCCACAGCGACGATTTTGCAGAGAAACCCGGTTTCTTTGGGTAAGTCCGGGTTTTGCTACGACACCAACAAGATTAGAAAGGAACCTAGCAACTCGATCAAGAGCAGTTCAAAACCTGGCTGAAAATAATTTTGAGGCTTGAATTGCCGCAGGGTATCAGTTGCTAATGGTTCTGGCATAGATCGGATTTCGCAAAAGGAGAGTATTAACTAATGGATGCCAAATTTGTTAACTCCAAACCTCTGTCTTTGGGCATATTCTCAGCAATTTCCGCCAGTTTATTGCTGTTGGGAGGCATACCTGCCAATGCTCAGACTAATTCTGGCACGCTGAATCAGTCGCCCAACCAAACAGACAATCCAACTCAGTTGAACAATCCGCAAACTGAATTAAATGGGACGCCAAGTCAGCAATTGCAAACGCCTACCCAACCTTCGGGAAATGTCACGCCTGGTTCACCCAATCCCCTGAGAAGCTATTCGCCTAACCAAACGACGAATCTCTACTATGGTAGCCGGGGACAAACAGTTAGAGATGTGCAGACTTTCTTGAGCCAACAGGGATTTTATAATGGCCCAATTGATGGCATTTACGGCCCTGGGACGCGAAATGCTGTGATATCATACCAGCGGTCGAGAAATTTGGTTGCAGATGGCATAATTGGTCCCAGGACTTGGGGGACTATGCTCAACTCCCAATCTGAAGCAGCGAATTTTTAAACGATTCGTTAGTTAGCCCAAAAAAGGGGGGCGGGTTGATATAAACTGTCGATTATTGCCTCAATGGTTGGTAAAACCCGCCCCTACTACGATGATTATTTGACCTGATAGGCCAATCACCTATCAGGTTTAATTTATACTCGATTCAGCAGATTTTTAAGGATTTGTATCGCACAAATCGCCCAGAAATACCTGTCTGGTGACGGGGTTGTATGATAATATTTAAAATCGCAATAGGCTGAGTTTGATTCGGCTGAAACGATCGCAAATCTAAAATCTAAAATGTTATGAGTCGCTTAGTGCCTTTTGATAACATCAGCGGAAGTCATAACAAAGCGTTAGAGTGTCGCCCCGATGACTACCGTTCCTGGTATTTGCGGGGTAATTCGTTGCGGATGTTAGGGCGCTACACCGAAGCGATCGCTTGCTACGATCGAGCCATCGAACGCTTCTCGGATGATTACCGCGCTTGGTATCAACGGGGAAATGCTTTAGATAATCTCGCTCGCTATGGCTGCGCGATCGCATCCTACAATAAAGCCCTAGAACTGCGACCCGATGATTACTGGGCTTGGTATCAAAAAGGACAAGTATATCGGAGTTTGGGTCAGTATCGCGAGGCGATCGCATCTTACGAACAAGCAATTAAATCCTACCCCAACGACTTTTGGGCATGGTATCGGCGGGGCG
>DNGG01000482.1:11727-11950 GCA_003486675.1 Cyanobacteria bacterium UBA11372 | reverse complement strand
GCATGGTATCGGCGGGGCGATGCCTTAAGAGAATTAGGGGATGATGAGCAGGCGATCGCATCCTACGACAGAGCGCTCAAATCCAGACCGACTGATTATTGGTCTTGGTACTGGCGGGGCTATTCGCTGCAACGCCTGGGTCGGTATAGAGCGGCACTAGGTAGTTACGAGGCGGCGATCGGGTACAAACCCGACGACTATTGGGCATGGTATCGGCGGGGCG
>DNGG01000482.1:0-11525 GCA_003486675.1 Cyanobacteria bacterium UBA11372 | reverse complement strand
GCATGGTATCGGCGGGGCGATGCGATGCGATACTTGGGTTGGTATAAAGGTGCGATCAAAAGCTACGATAAAGCCCTAGAGATCGACCCCAACGCCGCCAGCGCCTGGTACGGTAAAGCTTGCTGTTACGGGCGATTGGGGCGGGTGAATCGGGGAATGGAAAGTCTGGAAAAAGCGCTCGCGATCGCTCCCAATCGCTACGAGGAATTAGCCAAAACCAACCCAGATTTTGAACGCCTTCGCCAGTAACAAAGAAACCCGGTTTCTCGGATCGTCGCTGCCAAAGAAACCGGGTTTCTAGGAATGCCCTTGCGTATGTCCTGTTTCTTCCTCTCCTTCTCCCTTACAATTATTGACAAAACAACAAAACAGAGCAGGAGTTGGTTGCAAATGACGCTCATTCGCGTACCGAAATCTTGGGAAATACCCGAACGGGAAGTGACGCCAGCAAAGATTTTTTTCCATCGGCGTCGCTTTCTCAAAACGCTCATGGGTGCAAGCATAGGAGCAACCATCATGCCAATTTTGGGTTGTCAGAAGTCGGAGGAAACAGACAAGACGCTGAAGGAAACTTTAAATCTACCCAAAATCGATGCAGTTAAAACCAATCCTAACTTCGCCAAAGTAGATCGCCCCATTACCGACGAAATCCTAGCCGGTAAATACAATAACTTTTATGAGTTTGGCGGCACAAAATCGATTTGGCAAGGCGCTCAAGCATTACCAATGGAGGAGTGGAAAGTCGAAGTCAGCGGTTTGGTGAAAAATCCCCGCACCTACGATATCGACGATTTGCGGAAAAAATTCCCTTTAGAAGAGCGGGTTTATCGTTTCCGCTGCGTTGAAGCTTGGTCGATGGTACTACCCTGGGTTGGATTTCCCATGCGCGAATTAATTGCCGCTGTTGAACCAACTTCCCAAGCAAAATTCGTGCGCTTTACCTCTTATTACGATCCAAAAGTGACCTATGGTCCGCTTTTGTCGTTCATGGAAAAGCTACCTTGGCCTTATACTGAAGGGCTACGTATCGAAGAAATGGCGAACGAATTAGCGTTTTTTGCTGTGGGGATTTACGGTCATTTGTTACCCAAGCAACACGGGGCGCCAATCCGAGCGGTATTGCCATGGAAATACGGATTTAAGGGAGCTAAATCGATTGTCAAAATCGAGTTTCTTGATAAGCAACCGGCGACTTATTGGAATACTTTAGTGCCAAGCGAATATGATTTTGAGGCGAATGTTAATCCCTCCAAGCCTCACCCCCGCTGGTCACAAGCAACTGAGAAATTTATCAGCAAAGGGCCAGATTTGTCTTGGGAAAAAATCCCCACGCTGCCCTACAACGGTTATGGGGAATATGTAGCGAATATTTACAAAGTTTGAGCAAATAGATAGTTTGCAGGTAGTGAGAAACCGGGTTGGTGAGGCTTTCCCCTAAAAACCCGGTTTCTTTTTTTAAACGAACCGCCATAGACGCCGAGGACGCCAAGAAGAGGAGGAAGAGGATGGGAGCATGTCAAGGAAAGCAATTAGCCTTGCCTTAGTTGGGTTTCGTACCTCAACCCAACCTACAAACTTGACATGCTCCCCAAGAGGATGTGGTATTGGAGCAGCGAGGGTGACAATTGTAACAAAAATTTAATTAAATTTTTGTTTTGATCGGAGTTATAGTGATAATTATGCTTTGAAAAGGTGCATTTCTATCCTAGAGCCTTGCTCACATCTTATGCCAATACCTGCTGCTGTGACTAATGTCTTAGTTCGATTGCTGAATGCTTCTGCACAGCACCTTGGGGAAAGATTGGGACAAGCTTTTGCAGGAAAATCTTCTAATGCACCTTTGTTGATTGAGCAGGTGAAGTCAGATCCGCGTTACCTGGAAGCACAGATTGAATATTTAAAGCGCAAACAAGTTAGACAAAGGGAATTATTGAGTCTTTCTACTGCTAAAGTCGATAGTCGAATTGCGCTACAAGAACAAGAACTGCAAGATAGACGGGAATTAAGCTTGCTGCAACGGGAATTGCTGCGCGATTGGCAAGCTAAGGCGATTCAGATTAAGCTGAATGAAATTCAAATGCTTTGGCATAAAGATGCTTGGTTTTCTAATTTAAGTTTACCAGATACAGAGCAAATTTTGCAGCGCCAGCAACACCGATTTTTGTTGTTGGTTTCTCCCCCAAGAATTAGTAAAGATTGTCCGGATTCTTTCCACAATAATCTGCAAATAGAATTACGTAAGGTGGGTGAATTTCTCACTCAAAATTATCCTGTTTATAAAGAATTGCGTCCGGTTGAGTTTTACAGCGACTATTTTAAGGATGCTATTGCTGATATCGATGTCAAGCGGTTGCAGCAGATTTTGGCTTTCGTCCCAACCGCAATTATTTATAGCGACATTAGCGATTATGAAGTGAATTTGCGGGTCGGGTTTTGGGGAGCGCAAAATAATCAAGTTTTCCTACTTCCGACTTTGGCGTGGAATTGGGAGAAAGTGCAAGAAGAACTCGAAGCATGTGGTTACGGGCAAAAAGAAAGCCTCCGCACAATTCGGGAGGTAATTGTGGCGATTCACAAGTTATTGGCAGCGTTTTTGGCGGATGCCTATTATCTTTATATCGACCCGAATTATGAACCGCAGTTATTTGAGTTAGACTCGGAGTTGGAGCGAGAATGGATTAAACCTTATATTAAGGTGATTAAAGAGATTCAGCAGCGGCAACGGGAAATTTATCAGCAGGAATTGAAGAAGCTAGCGCTGGTTGAAGCGGAAAGGAGAGAGGAAGAAGCATTAAAGCAGAAAGCAGAAAAATGGAAATGCGTCCATACTCTTGCCGGACATTCTAACTGGGTTTGTGCGGTAGCAATTAGTCCGGATGGACAAACGCTTGCTAGCGGCAGTAGCGACAATACTGTTAAACTGTGGAATTTAGCAACGGGAGAGGAAATTGGCAATTTCAAAGGTCATTTAGAACGGGTAGATTCGGTGACTTTTAGTTTGGATGGCAAGACGCTTGCCAGTAGCAGTAGCGACAATACTGTTAAATTGTGGAATTTGAGAACTCAACAGGAAATTTGCACGATTACCGGAAATATTAGCCGGGTTTTTCCGATTATTATCAGTCCCGATCGCAAAGAGGGGAAAAACGAAGATAAAACGATCAAACTGTGGGATTTGACAATGGGACAAGAGATGCGTCCGTTCAATGGCAATTCAAACCGGGGTTTTCCGCCCGTACTGAGTCCGGATGGAGAAACGATCGCCTCGAGTGGTGAAGACAACGCGATCGCACTTTGGCATCTCAACACCGGAGAGGAATTTCCCCCCCTATTAGGACATTCCCGCTGGGTTAACGCCGTTGCTTTCAGCCGGGATGGTAAGATGCTAGCAACTGCCAGCGTGGATGAAACGATCAAATTGTGGGATTGGAAAACCGGAGAGGAAATTTGCACTCTGACGGGACATTCGCACTGGGTTAATTCTGTTACCTTTAGTGCGGATGGAAAAATGCTGGCAAGCGGCAGCATGGATCGGACGATCAAACTGTGGAATCTAAAAACCGGGCAGGAAATTCGCACGATTACCGGACATGCAGGGGGTGTGATTTCTGTAACCATGAGTCCGGATGGGAAAACTTTGGTGAGTGGCAGTACTGACGGTATTATTAAAATTTGGCGGATAAATTGACGCCGATGGTTCAAGGTTGCTATTGACTGAGAGCGCAAATCCTCTACCTTTATAACCAGGGATGAGAATCGCGGCAAGCCGATAATTCGCTGTCATCCTCTATCAGGCAGATTCATGGGTGGAAAAATTACAAGGGAAGTAAGGAGAGAAGATGGCGATATGGTTGCAACTATACAGGTTTTCCGGAAGATGCGAGCAAACCGGATAGTAGATAAAATTAAAAAATTATCCTGGACTTAAAAGGATTTGGTTAGGGCAAAAAAACGACCGCAAATGCTTAAAAACATGTTGGGAAAAGGCTATGAACAAGACAATGGATTTAAAACCCGATGCCCACGAAATCTGGAAAAACCGGGGTAATGCTATGTATAGTATGGGGCAATTTCAACAGGCGATCGCTGCCTACGACAAAGCGCTGGAATTAAAACGCGATGACTCGGAAACTTGGTACTACCGGGGGAAAGCACTAGCTAACTTGGGAGAGTTGTCAGAAGCGATCGCTGCTTACGATAAAGCGATTAAATACAAATATGACGATCGCAAAGCCTGGAACAAGCGAGGGGTAGCGCTGATGCTTTTGGGCAAATTAGAGGAAGCGATCGCATCTTACGAGCGGGCAATAGAATGGCAACCCGACTTTGCCGAAGCTTGGTACAATCGGGGCGTGGCAATGGGAACTTTGGGACGATTCGATCAAGAATTTGCCTCTTACAATAAAGCGATAGAATTTAAACCAGACTACCATCAAGCTTGGTACAACCGAGGCGTAGTGCTGAGAAATTTAGGACGGATAAAAGAAGCACTCGATTCCTACAATAAAGCCCTAGAATTCAAAGAAGACTATTATAAAGCTTGGAATAACCGGGGCCTGGTTCTGTATAGTTTAAGAAAGTTCGACGAGGCAGTTGAGTCTTACAATAAAGCCGTAGAACTTAAAGACAACTATTACGAAGCTTGGTATAATCGGGGAGTGGCACTGAGGCAGTTGGGAAAATTTACAGAAGAGGTCGCTTCCTACGATAAAGCGCTCGCCACTAAACCCGACTATTACCAAGCTTGGAATAACCGGGGCATGGCGCTGTGGAATTTGGGACGCCTGAGTGATGCGATCGCGGCGTTTGATAAAGCAATAGAATATAAACCAGACTATTACCAAGCCTGGAATAATCGAGGCAATATCCTCAGAAATGTGGGACGCCTAGAAGAAGCGATCGCCGCGTTTGATAAAGCGATAGAATACAAACCGGAATCCTACGCCGCCTGGTACAATCGAGGCGTGATTATAGGAAATTTGTCACGGTTTGAAGAGGCAGTCGCGGCTTACAATAAAGCAATAGAATGCAAACCAGATTATTATCCAGCCTGGTACAATAAAGGCGTGATTTTGGGAAATTTGTCACGGTTTGACCAGGCAGTGGCATCTTTCGATAAAGCAGTTGAATTAAAACCAGAAAAACACGAAGTTTGGTATTATCGGGGCGTGGTACTGGGAAATTTGGGACGGTTTAACGAAGCGATCGCTTCGTTTAATAAAGTCGTTCAAATCAAACCAGACTATTACGAAGCATTCTACAACCTGGGAATTGCCTTGGGAAATTTGGGACGGTTTAAAGAAGCGATCGCAGCCTTCGACAAAACCATCGAATTGAAGCCAGATAAATGCGAAGCTTGGTATTACCGTGGCATGGCTATGGGAAATTTATCGCAGTTTGATGAAGCAATTGCTGCTTTCGATAAAGCCGTTGAATGCAAGCCAAACTACCACGAAGCATGGTACGATCGGGGCATTACTCTAGGGAATTTAGGCCGGTTTGACGAGGCGATTGATTCCTATAATAAAGCGCTGGAATTAAAATCAGACTTGCATTCAGCTTATTATCTAAAGGCTCGCTGTCATGCAGTACTGGGGCAAGCAGATCGGGCAATGGAAAACTTAGAACAAGCAATCAATATAAACCACCAACAATACCGAGAAATGGCAAAAACTGATGCAGATTTTGACAGCATTCGCTCAGAGGGACGGTTTCAAGCATTGATGCAAGAAGCGCGAAGTGAGGCATAATAGAGAAGAAAAAACCAATCGCTATGAAGAAACCGATAAAATTAAAACCAGGGGATTACAAAACCTGGTACAATAAAGGTATAGCACTGAAAAATACTGGCAGGTGGGCAGAGGCGATCGCAGCATTCGATAAAGCGATCGCATCCAAAACAGACTACGACCAAGCTTGGCAAAACCGGGGAATCACACTCAGCGATTTGGGAAGGTTTGAAGAGGCAATAGCTTCTTACGATATGGCGTTGAAACTCCAACCGGGAAATCGGGAAGCCTGGTACTATCGAGGGGTGGCGCTGAAGAATTTGGGAAGGTTAGAAGATGCGATCGCTTCGTTTGATAATGCGATTGTATTGAAAGCAAACTATTACCAAGCTTGGAATAATCGCGGAGTGGCGCTGAAAAGTTTGGGAAGGTTAGAAGATGCGATCGCTTGCTTCGATAAAGCGATTGAATCGAATTCCAAATATCACCAAGCTTGGAATAATCGCGGCTTGATTCTCAACGAATGGGGACGGTTTGAAGAAGCACTGACTTGCTTTGATAAAGCGATTGAATTTAATCCCAGCGATCATAAAGCTTGGTACAATCGCGGTGTGACTCTAGGACATTTAGGTAGAGAGAAAGAAGAACTCGCCAGCTTAGATACCGCATTGAGCATTCAACCAGATTACTATCTAGCTTGGTATAACCGGGGAAGATTGCTGGAAAATTTAGGCCGTTTAGAAGAGTCCCTCGCGAGTTACGATAAAGCAATTGAATTGAAATTCGACTACTACCAAGCTTGGGAAAGTCGCGGCTACGTACTAGGAAGTTTGGGACGGCATAAAGAAGAAATTGCTTGCTACGATAAAGTCTTGCAAGTGCAGCCAAATTATCATATTGTTTGGAACAATCGCGGGATTGCGCTGATGTATTTAGCGCGATTTGATGAAGCGATCGCTAGTTACGACAAAGCCATAGCACTTGAACCCAATTATTATCCAGTTTGGTACAGCAAAGCTTCCTGTTATGCCTTGCAAGGCAATGTAGAATTAGCTATTAAAAGTTTGCAAGAAGCCATTAAATTAAATCGGGAAAAATGCATCGAAGCTGCAAAAACAGACTCATATTTTGGCGGTATTCGCAAGGATGAGCGATTTCAGGCGTTGCTGCAAAACTAATCTGTCCTTGGTAATTGGTAATTGGTAATTGGGAAAAAGCCCCTACAGTCACGCACCATTTCCACCAGATGTAGGGTGCGTTAGCTTTCTTCGTAACGCACCATGACACTAAAGAGCAGCTTAGCAATTAAGCTAAGCTGCTCTTCAATTGCTTCTCATTTCACCTTAAAGTTCAACTCAAATTCTTAAAAAAGCCCCAGCAGGATGAGGAAAGTAAACGCGCACAACACCAAGAAGGTTGAAATCAGGATGTTAGCGATACTGTGGTCATGGGTCATGGCTTCATGTGTTTTGTCTGCCATAAGAATCTCCACACAAATTTCAAAAAGCTTGGATTTAATTATAAAAGCCCGTTTGCCAGCTGGGGTCGATCGATTAAAATAGTTTTCAAATATTCATTTGACTTCAAGAAAAAAGCCGGTTTTATTAAGTTTTGTATCACAAAAAATAGCCGGTTTTGAATCTGATTCTAGAGGAATCCCTTGCCATCAGCATGATAGTTTTTCACCGAAGATAAAAAATGAGTATTATTACTTAAGAGAGCCAAAATTTTTAGATGTAACAAAAGAATAAGCAATCTCTGCCTTTAGGTAGAGGCGCAGAGCGATCGCTGAACGGCATTTTGAACGAATGTTGGTCAATTCATAACGGGTTTCACCCTCACCAAAAGTTGCCCTTTTTTTGGGCGATCGCTCCAAGATGTGAGGGAAAAATATCGTGTCTAGAATTACCCACAGAAGCAACGCTCCTTGCTTTGTGGGTAAAGGGGGTATTTCGTAAAAATGCGTACCAACAGAAGCTTTTAAAGCTTCTGTTGCAGAGGGTTTTTGTTTTTTCCACCGCCCCCATGAATTCACCAGCATTGTGTTAAAGTTCAATCCAAAAACAACTTAGAAAATTGTTATGACCGAATTACTTCAAAACGTTCTCAACAGCGATGAAAAAAAAGACCTGCAACAGTTGCTCGCCGATTTGCGCCATCAAGACAAGCGATACTTACTCAGAAACGACATTCTGACTGCTTTTTCTAACTATTGCAAAAATCACAATAAACCGGAACATTTTTACAATGCTTCCCATTTAGGCCGGTTAATTTATTATACACAAGAAATTATTTTAGAAAAAGGCAGTCTCTGCCTGATCGTCCGGCCTAAAATTGCCTCGCAAGAAATCTATCGCCTGACAGATGACTTGAAATGCGAACCGATGACAGTGCAGCAATTGCTAGACGAACGCGACTTGCTGGTTAACCGTTTCCATCCCGAAGAAGGCAACCTCTTAGAACTAGATTTTGGCCCCTTTTACGACTATTCCCCAATCATTCGCGACCCCAAAAACATCGGCAAAGGGGTGCAATTTCTTAACCGTTTCCTATCGAGCAAATTGTTTGAAGATTCGCGGCAGTGGTTGCAAGCATTGTATAAATTTTTGAGCCTCCACTCTACCAACAACCAACAACTGTTGATTAACGATAAAATTCAATCGCGGCAACATCTTTCTGACCAAGTTAAGCTGGCTTTAACCTTTTTAAATTCCCGTCCAGATAACGAACCTTACGAAAAATTACGGTTTGATTTGCAAGCGATGGGGTTTGAACCGGGGTGGGGCAACACTGCCGGACGAGTGCGGGAAACCCTGGGACTTTTAGACGAATTGATCGACTCGCCGGATCACCAAACCCTGGAAGCATTTTTAACCCGAATTCCGATGATTTTTCGCATCGTTTTGGTATCTCCCCACGGTTGGTTTGGGCAAGAAGAAGTGTTGGGACGTCCCGATACAGGCGGTCAAGTAGTCTACGTTCTAGACCAAGCCAGAAGTCTAGAACAGCAAATGGAAGAACATATTAAATTGGCTGGTTTAGAAGGTTTGGGCGTGCGTCCCAAAGTGATTATTCTCACCCGTTTAATTCCCAACAATGACGGCACTCGCAGCAACCAACGGTTAGAAAAAGTTTACGGCACAGAAAATGCCTGGATTTTGCGCGTTCCTTTTCGGGAATTTAATCCCAATATCGCTCATAACTGGATCTCGCGATTTGAGATTTGGCCTTATTTAGAAACATACGCCATCGATGCCGAAAAAGAATTGCTGGCAGAATTTGAGGGACGCCCTGACTTAATTGTTGGCAATTATTCCGATGGAAATTTGGTAGCGTTTCTGCTGGCACGTCGCCTCAAGGTAACCCAGTGCATCATTGCCCACGCTTTAGAGAAATCTAAATATTTGTTTAGTAACCTCTATTGGCAAGATTTGGAAGATAAATATCATTTTTCCTTGCAATTTACCGCCGATTTGTTGGCAATGAATGCGGCAAATTTCGTCATCAGCAGTACTTATCAAGAAATTGTCGGCACGCCGGATAGCGTCGGGCAGTACGAATCTTACAAGTGCTTCACCATGCCGGAGTTATATCACGTCGTAAATGGGGTTGAATTGTTCAGTCCTAAATTCAACGTCGTGCCGCCTGGAGTGAACGAAAATGTGTATTTTCCTTACACTCGAATAGAAGAACGAAATGAAAGCGATCGCACCAATCTAGAAGCAATGCTTTTCACCCAAGAAGATCCGGCACATATTTTCGGAAAACTCGACAATCCCAACAAGCGACCCATCTTTTCAATGGCACGCCTCGACCGAATTAAAAACCTCACCGGATTAGCAGAATGCTTTGGTAAAAGCCAGGAATTGCAAGAGCGTTGCAACTTAATTTTAGTTGCCGGTAAATTGCGCGTCGAGGAATCCGGCGATAACGAAGAACGCGATGAAATTATCAAACTTTACCGCATAATTGAAGAATACAACCTGCACGGTAAAATCCGCTGGTTGGGCGTGCGCTTACCCAAAGGCGAATCAGGGGAAATTTATCGCGTCATTGCCGATCGTCAGGGAATTTTTGTGCAACCGGCGTTATTTGAAGCGTTTGGTTTAACAATTTTAGAAGCGATGATTTCCGGTTTACCCACCTTTGCCACTCAGTTTGGCGGTCCTTTAGAGATTATTCAAGATAAATTCAATGGATTTTACATCAATCCGACGCATTTAGAGGAAACGGCGGCGAAAATATTGGCGTTTGTTACTGAGTGCGATCGCAATCCCAAATACTGGCAAGAAATATCCCACCGAGGCATCGAACGAGTTTACAGCACCTATACCTGGAAAATTCACAGCACCAAACTGCTATCCCTAGCCAAAATTTACGGCTTCTGGAATTTTACCTCCCAAGAAAACCGCGAAGATTTGTTGCGTTACGTTGAATCGCTGTTTTATTTGCTTTATAAACCCAAGGCGCAACAGTTGTTAGAACAGCATATGCATCGGTAATGGGTAATTGCTAATTGCTAATTGCTAATTGCTAATTGCTAATTGCCCACCTGCTCACCTGCTCACCTGCTCACCCGCCCCTTGTGACACTTGAGCGACTGGCACCGATACCAAGCGGGCTGGACAGTTTTCATCCTTTGAGGATGAAGCGCCCGCTGCTGTTGAAGAATCGGTCATCAAGTCCAGCATAACCGATGACCCATGACTGATGACCGATTTGATGTCACTGCAAAAAGTGGTTGCGATCGCACTAAAATCCCCAACTAGAATTCTAGATTGGAATTCAAGAGATCCACAGGTGTTTAAATGTACATTGCCGAACTGAATCGAGAAATACAAACCGAATATGTAAATGGATTAATAGCATTTGTTGATTATGCTAGAGATGTTTCTAAAACAGACTGCGTTTTCGATATGTCGGAAGCCTTTCGCCATACCGATAGCAATAAATTGGCAACGGAATATATGAAATCTTTACCGGGCGTTCAACAACTTGTTGCAGAACGCTATCTAGCCGCCACTCCGGATATAGAAGCAATGTTAAAGTTACCCGAAGATTCCCTGGGTTATGTTTATGCTTACAAGATGAAGGCAGCTAATTTTGACCCAGAGTTTTATCGGAAAATTCTGGTTTTAGACGATACAACCTACCTAGCATTACGCATCCGCCAGACTCACGATATTTGGCATACAGTTACGGGTTTTGACACAGACGTAGCTGGAGAAATAGGTCTGCAAGGATTTTATCTAGCTCAAACTCATGGCCCTTTATCGGTGGCAATTATGGCAGGATTTATTTTGAATACGCTGCTTAAGTCCTCCCAGGATTTAACTCACGTTATGAATGCAATGAGTCAAGGATATAACATGGGGATAAAAGCCAAACCTTTCCTCGCGCAAAAGTGGGAAGAATCTTGGGAAAAGCCTTTAGCAGAATGGCAAGCAGAATTGGGCGTTGAACCTGTTAGTTAAGTCTTTAGAACCCCGGTTTCTTCGAGAAACCGGGGTTCTGGAATTTTGCTGGAATTTGAGCGATCGTTTGGCTCTTTTCGCTCATAGGGACTTGATTCTTTAGCCCGCGTAGGCGTTGCTCTGTTTGTCACGCCCCACCCTTCAGGGTGAGGGATATTAGTGTAAGTAATAGTAGTAATAGTAGGTTGGGTTGAACGATAGTGAAACCCAACCAATCCAAGCTTGGTGTTGGGTTTCGTGACCTCAACCCAACCTACTTTCTGGAAGAATATTTATAGCAGATTGCAGGCGCATGAGGTACACCGAAAGTTTGTATAGCGGC
>DNGG01000620.1:1927-4371 GCA_003486675.1 Cyanobacteria bacterium UBA11372 | reverse complement strand
TAAAGCGGGGCGGGTTTATATATTCAGTGCGCTGCGTTCAAAGATATCTCCTAAAACCCGCCCCTACACAATCAAAAACAATTGTACTACCGATGCTTAAGGACACGATATGAAAGCAAGATTAACTGATTGTTGGCTTTGATGCGATCGCGCTTATATCATGTCCGTTGAATTGCCCATAATAAAAAACTTCACTCTGTCGTTGCGTAGGGACACGACATCATACCAATTCCGAGTTCTAAACCCCCTTAATTTTATAGCCCGCGTTCGCGCAGCGTGCCGAAGGCATAGGCGGGCTTTGTTTGTGTAGCCGCGAATGCGAGTCGTTCGGCTTTAGTCGTTCGGCATCAAATGGGCGATCAAAGCGGATTTCGTATTACATCCAAAATCGATCCCCCCAAACCCCCAATGCCTTGGGGGGCTTAAGAGAGATTTAGAGAGATTCCCCGCCTTATGAAGAAATTTAGCCTCAGATATTGCATAACCAGCAACTTACGTTATCTAACTTAGATAATTTTGGATTATGGCTTTACGTCTGGTGGTAAAGGGAAGGTACCACGGTTGTAGCCATCCCATACTTTGAACAGTAGTTCGCGCCTTTCTTCAGCAGTATTAGTATAAGCTTGAATTTCAGACTGTAGCAACTTTTTCATCAGCGGCTGCTTGGCTAAATCTAATAATTCTTTTAGCTCTGTTTCGGAAAAATTTGCTTCTAGTTGCTCAACATATTGGGCTTCAACGTATTTCCATCCAGCTTCTTGTTCTAACAGTCCCTGCATCCATGCCATAAATTTGGTATTTTTCGCTGTCTCTGGGGAGAAGCCAAAATCCAGAATGTTACCAAGGTAGCGATTGTAATTATTGGCAATTCCAGCTTCTAACAGAACAGCTTTGGCTAATTCTTGCTTGGCTGTACTTGTAACAGCCGTTTCTGCATACACTTGCTTAGAGAATGCCTGTTGATTGTTATTTACATATCCCGCAACCAAGATACAAAATACTAACAGAATATTGAGAAAAAACGACTTAAGTTTAGCCATTTTAGCTCCAATAAATAAACTTTATGCGGAAAGGGGGAAAGCTCTAGCTAAATAACTCTGGCAAACAAACTATATCAAATCAAGTTGCTGGCTGTTTACTTGTTTGACTAATTTCCTTAGTCTTCATCACTTGACGGGGTGACAACCCCGTCAAATGCCAAGAGCGATCGCAGATGGAAGCAAGTTGGGGTAAAAAAAGATGGGGTCATTCTTGTCAACAAGCCCCATCAGTTGAAAATGTTTCCTCAATTTTACCAAATCCATCTGCAACAGCAACTAAAAAACAGTGAATATCTGACTCTAAAAGTTTTGATATATCTCCTACAGTCGCAGGCGTCAGGTTAGCATTGAATTACTGGCGACCTTAATGCCTTACCCAATTCAGTTTGAGAGCCGTCGTCGTAGCGCTGCATTGATTTCTCAAATTATCTTGCCTTGAAATAGAAACTTTATGGTTTCCTCTAGTTCAAGAAATTATCAAAACAAAAATTTCACGGGAGCAGCCGCTTAAACTAACTATCGATCGCACTCAATGGCGAGACAAAAATGTTTTTGTAATTAGTTTGATTTGGCACAAGCGAGCTATCCCATTATACTGGCAGCTCTTAGATAAAAGAGGAAGTAGTAACATCGCCGAACAAAAATCTCTAATCGCACCAATTTTAGAGCTGCTAAAAGATTACGAAATTATCATTTTAGGTGACCGCTTTCTTTGGTAGCGTTAAACTAGCTAAATGGCTCTGTGAGAAGCAAGTGAAGTTTGTCCTTAGAATAAAACAAGAGCGTTATATTCAGCAAGAATGTTCAGATTACACTCGCCTATCAGAGTTAGGATTGCTTCCGGGAACTAGCTTTTTCTTCACTGGTGTTAAAGTTACCAAACAAAAAGGGTTTGGCAAGTTTAATGTAGCAGGCTATTGGCGACGTAAATATCGAGGTAAGGTAGAGGATGAGGGGTGGTATCTTCTAACTAACTTAGAAAGATCTGAGCAAGCTGTTGCTGCGTTCAAATATCGTAGTGGCATAGAAGCCATGTTCAAAGACTGTAAGACAGGTGGTTATAATTTAGAGAAGAGTCACGCTAATAACCAGCGGTTAAAAAACTTAATTCTCCTGATTGCTATAGCTTACACTTGTGCTGTCCTCCAAGGGCAGAGAATCAAGCAGATGGGAATTCAAAAATATGTTGGTAGGCTAACTGAATCTAAGCGTTCGCAGCGCCGACACAGTAGTTTTAAAGATTGGATTATACGGTCAATCTTGGGTAGTTGGGATGGAATTTTGTCAAGAAACTATAGCTGAATTAATGAGAATAAGACGCAACAAACTGCCCTTCTTTCAAAGAGGTTTGAGGGCTATGTCCTTGATTTTACGCATGTTTTGACGGGGTTGTCACCCCGTCAA
>DNGG01000620.1:1012-1725 GCA_003486675.1 Cyanobacteria bacterium UBA11372 | reverse complement strand
TGACGGGGTTGTCACCCCGTCAACTTCATCACCTTTCCCCCTTTTCCCTTTTCCCCGTATTATCTCCCCCACACAAGAAAACCCCTGGCCCCCTTGTAAGGCCAGGAGAGGAGAGTCTAAACTTTTAAACTTTTCAATAATTAATTACGAATATAGAGATGGGTAATAAGAATTACCCATTACCCATCTCAAAAGCCTTAGCCGAACTTACCGGCTGTCGAGGCAATTAGGAATGCCCCGTAGGTAAAGACGTAGCCAACTGCGAAGTGAGCTAGACCTACCAAACGAGCTTGAACGATGGACAGAGCAACGGGCTTGTCTTTCCAGCGAACCAGGTTCGCCAAAGGAGTGCGCTCGTGTGCCCATACCAGGGTTTCGATCAACTCTTGCCAGTAACCGCGCCAGCTAATCAGGAACATGAATCCAAGTGCCCACACGAAGTGCGCTCCCAGGAAGATCCAAGACCAGATGGAGAGGTTGTTCATGCCGTAGGGGTTGTACCCGTTGATCAACTGAGACGAGTTCAACCAGAGGTAGTCGCGGAACCAACCCATGAGGTAGGTAGAAGACTCGTTGAATTGAGCCACGTTACCTTGCCAAACGCACAGGTGCTTCCAGTGCCAGTAGAATGTGAGCCACGCAATGGTGTTCAGCATCCAGAAGACGGACAGGTAGAAAGCGTCCCAAGCGGAGATGTCGCAAGTACCGCCACG
>DNGG01000620.1:0-822 GCA_003486675.1 Cyanobacteria bacterium UBA11372 | reverse complement strand
ATGTCGCAAGTACCGCCACGACCTGGGCCATCGCAAGGGAAGGCATAGCCGAAGTCCTTTTTATCGGGCATCAGCTTCGAGCCGCGTGCATCCAACGCACCTTTGACCAAGATTAAGGTGGTGACGTGCAGACCTAGTGCGATCGCGTGGTGTACCAGGAAATCGCCAGGGCCAATTGTTAAGAACAGCGAGTTAGTGCCAGCGTTAATCGCATCCAACCAACCGGGTAACCAAACGTTTCCATGGTTAGGCCATGCGGTGGTAGCAATGCTATCTGCATTGGACAACAATGCATTCATCCCGTACAGCACTTTGCCGTGGGAAGACTGAATGAACTGGGCAAATACCGGCTCAATCAGGATTTGCTTTTCAGGAGTGCCAAAAGCTACCACTACGTCGTTGTGTACGTACAAACCGAGGGTGTGGAAGCCCAGGAATAACGACACCCAAGACAGGTGAGAGATGATGGCTTCTTTGTGTTGCAGTACCCGATCCAACACGTTGCCTTTATTCTGTTCGGGGTCGTAATCCCGTACTAGGAAAATAGCGCCGTGGGCGAATGCTCCCACCATGATGAATCCAGCAATGTACTGGTGGTGGGTATAAAGCGCCGCCATTGTGGTATAATCCTGCGCCAAGAAAGCGTAGGGCGGCATCGAGTACATGTGCTGTGCCACCAGAGAGGTGATTACACCCAGACATGCGAGGTGCCATCCCAACTGGAAGTGCAGCGAGTTGTTGTAGGTGTCGTAAATGCCTTGGTGAGGCATGTTGAACGGACCTTCAACCGGTTTGCCACAGAAAGTTTTGGCATTCATCATG
>DNGG01000389.1 GCA_003486675.1 Cyanobacteria bacterium UBA11372 | reverse complement strand
TCGGCTGTAATGGACGCAAGATATTAGGACTAACTGATATCTTGAGTGACATAGCAGCGCTACTTGGTAACAAGTAGTGTAAAATCGGGTGAATTCAGGGAAGCCGCAGCACTACGGGTGGCGGTAATCCTGAGCCAAGTCTGGCAAAAGGCGGTGGTTTCCACAGTAGCCAGAAAGGCGCAGAGACTAAGGATGAGGAGCCTGTCCAATAAATCCTAGAGCGCCCGACATCCCAAAGGGATGATGAGATAGTCCACCCCTCGCGGAAACGTGGGGATAAGTGTAACCGATTGGTCGCTGGTTCGAATCCGGCCTGGGGAGTTAAAGATAAAATGAAGGGTGAAGCATGAAGGATGAGCAATTAGACTTCAAACTTCACCCTTCAGAATTTGGTAAGTATTGGTCGCTGGATCGGGAAATAACGTTTCTCAATCACGGTTCGTTTGGGGCATGTCCAATTCCCGTATTGGAGGCGCAGCAGCGCTGGCGCTTGCAGATGGAAAGCGAACCCCTGCGCTTTTTCGTGCGGGAGTTTGAAGAACAGCTGGATAAGGCAAGAAGCGAATTAGCTGAGTTTGTCGGCGCGGATGCTGAGGAATTGGCATTTGTACCCAATGCGACGACGGGGGTGAATGCGGTGTTGCGATCGCTCACCTTCAATCCAGGGGATGAATTACTCACCACCGATCACGAATATAACGCCTGTCGCAACGTGTTGAACTTTGTCGCAGAAGGCACGGGTGCGAAAGTGGTAGTGGCAGAAGTTCCGTTTCCATTGGGTTCGCCGGAAGAGATAATTGCAGCAGTATGCGATCGCGTCACACCCAAGACAAAACTAGCGCTGTTAGACCACATAACCAGCCAAACTGGATTAATATTACCGATTTCAAACATCGCTCAAGAACTGGCGCAGCGTGGCGTCGATACCCTGATCGATGGTGCCCACGCGCCCGGTATGATTCCTTTAGACCTGCATAACTGCGGCGCCACTTACTACACCGGAAATTGCCATAAATGGCTATGTGCGCCCAAAGGCGCGGCATTTTTGTACGTGCGACAGGACAAGCAATCGGAAATTCGTCCGATGACTATTAGTCACGGTGCTAACTCGCCCCGCATCGATAAATCGCGCTTTCAGTTAGAGTTTGATTGGATGGGAACCGACGATCCCACAGCATATTTATGCGTACCAGAAGCAATTCAATTTATGGGTTCCCTGCTTGCGGGTGGATGGTCTGAATTAATGGCAAGAAATCGGACAATGGTATTGACAGCGAGGCAGATGCTGTGCGAAGCGTTGGGTGTGGCGCCACCTTGTCCCGATCAAATGATTGGTGCGATCGCAGTTATCTCGTTACCAGACGATAGCAGCGAATTTGTCAAAACGCGGTTAATTCTGCCGCTACAAGATGCGCTGTGGCAGCATTTTAAAATTGAAGTACCGATAATTTATTGGCCTAAATACCCATTTCGGCAGATGCGAATTTCGGCGCAAATTTATAATACATTTCCACAATATGAATATTTGGCCTTTGCACTAAACAAATTACTCAAATTGTAAAACTTTGTTAAGCGAAGCTGACTTCAGTAATATTACTGATGATATTTCAGTTGAACTGATTATTACTTAAAACGGTTTCATGTTCAGCAATTATGAAATCCGTAATTTTACTGTTGAGCTACTTGCAGGTATAAGTCATATTACTTATAAAGGGTAGCAGAGAAATTTCTGCCTAAATTCAAATTCGGTTTTTATCGTGGTTGCCACCCAATAAATTGTAAGCCCGTAGGTTAAAGCCAAAGGCTTTTAAATTAAGGGTTGGTATAGTCCCTGTCGCAACTCGGAGTATCAGTATCTTTTGCTTGCGCGAACGCAACTACCCGTAAATCTGGAGTTATACCCCAGATTTATCGGGTATGAAAGCAGAAGTAATATCGCCCATCTTGTTACTACCTCTCGACTGGTAGCGAAACTTTCTTATGACTTCTCAGTTGCTTGCTCCTTGTCCGTTTTTGGCAGGGCCGATGATTGAAAAGCCCCAGCATTTTGTTGGGCGCGAAGCTGAATTAGACTACATTACCTCACGCATAATGGGTATGGGGTCTAGTAGCATTAACGTTGTGGGGAAACAAGGAATTGGAAAATCTTCTCTGATTTATCGCTTTTGCCAGACTTACGAACAGCGGGTAGAAAATCCCCGCCGTTTTGTGGTAATTTACCTGAATTTGCAAGAAGCTCATTGTCAGCGGGAAAATGGGTTTTATCTGGCAGCCGCGCGACAATTGCTCAATCACCCCTTGGTGAAATCGAAACCAGAATTAATGAGGCCCTGGAAGAATATTAAATCTTTGGATCGCCAAAGCTTTTCAGGGGCAATTGGAGAGTGGAAACGGCAGGGATTATACCCTGTGCTTTGCCTGGACGAGTTTGAAGCCTTGTTTCGCTATCCGAAACAGTTTAACGATGGTTTTTTTGACAATTTGCGCTTTTTGATCAACAGCAATATCTTGAGGCTGGTGGTAGCTTCCCACAGAAAGCTAGATTTTTACCAGCGTCGGTATAAGCTGACTTCTTCTTTTTTCAATGGCTTTGAACAAGTTCTGCCTTTGGGGGAATTGACGCAAGAAGAAGCACGGGAACTGGTAAGCTTGCCTGAGAGAATGGGAGCAAAGGCTGTATTAAGTACCGAAGAGCAAAGCCTTGCTAGAGAATGGGGCGGTGGGCATCCTTTTTTATTGCAACTGGCAGCCAGTTTATTGTGGGAGGCGCAACAACAAGGGCTTGATGTAAGTTGGGCGCAAGCTAAGTTTGAACAAGTTGCCCGTCGCATACCAAAGCCGCTGTGGAAAATTCCCCCATATTTAGACGAATTTGTCAGAAGTTATGGCTCTGTGGTGATGATTATCTTGTTAGTTTTGTTTGCAATAGGTCTATTGCACCAAACTCACCTATTCGGCTTGCTGCAAAAATGATGAGTTAGGAATAGAATCCGGGTTTCTTAAACAAACCCGGATGCTTAATCATCCCCTACCCTTGCAACAATGACTGCGCCCCATCAATCCAAATTTCCGTACCGCTGATGTGACTTGCAGCATCCGATGCTAAAAATAATACCAACTGCGCCACCTGTTCTGAAGAGCCTGGTTCGCCGTCGGTTAGCGGTATTTCTCCTTCGGGAAACTCGACGGGTTCGCGAACTTTTTCCAGGTTGCGCCGGTTGGTATTTTCGTCAATTTGGGTTTCAATTGCTCC
>DNGG01000689.1:988-11827 GCA_003486675.1 Cyanobacteria bacterium UBA11372 | reverse complement strand
GTTGGGTCTAGTGTTAAATTTCTAACGCTTCTGTTTTCTGCCCGTTCGTCGCCTTCGTTTGCCGTGACGTAGTAAGTTTGACCATTGGCGCTGAAAGTAGCGATCGCATCGGGCATATACATCCCGAAAACAGGCCAGGTATTAATATTGATCGCAGTATCGCGATCGCTAGCATCAAATCCGTTCCCCGCTAGGCTGTGGTCTTTGAAACCTAATGGTTGCAGTGAAGTAACGGTGGCGCTAGCAATATCAACAACGGCAACGGTGTTATTTTCCTGCAATGTGACGTAAGCCGTCTGCCCATCGGGGGAAACCGCAATATATTCTGGCTCAAAATCCTGTGCCGCCGTCTTACCCGGAACAATCCGAACGCCATCGGCGCGCAGTTGCGCTTCCAAACCGTTAAAACTGGTGAAATCTGCCGTAGCAACGTTAGCTTGAGTGAGATTGTTCACCCCACCCGACAAGTCAATAATGCTAACCGAACCGTCAGGGTCAATCGTACCGGGTTCGCCTTCATTAGCAACTAGCACTTTGCTGCCATCAGGTGTGAAAGTTAACATGTCCGGCAACGATCCCACCTGCACATCGTTTAAGTAAGTGCCATTGGTGTCATAGAAAACAACCTTGCCGGGATTGGTTTTATCAACAGCTTCCACAGCGACAGCAAGCGTGCCATTTTTAACCGCAACGCTATTGGGGGCAGCGCCGAAGGAATTAACAGCAATCTGACTAATTTTGGTTGGAGTTGTGGGATCGCTGAGGTCAAGAATATCAATCGTTGCAGCTTGTGCATTAACTACAAACAGCCGCTTGGATGTGGGATCGTAAGCAGAAATTTCCGCCGCACCTTGGTTGAATACTCCAGTTGTGTATTTACCAAGTTCTGTGAGTTTAATTGTGTTTGCCATATCGCGATGATTTCAAAGAGGTGGTTGTGCCGAACTTGGGCGAGATGCGTTCGCGTAGAGTGCCGGAGGCATATCGCGCTACAGAAGCGAGGCGATCGCACCAGGTGCATCTGTGCATTTGGTGCGATCGCGCTTTCAGTTACGAGAACAGGAAAGTAGGACTGTTAGCGGGATCGACGTTGGTGCTGATATCCGCTTGGGTAAAGGCGACACCAACCAGAGTCATTAACACTGTTCCTTGTCCAAAGCCTGCATTTCCAGCAATGCCATCGCTGACTCTGATTTGTGTATTACTACCAGTAGCAGTAGTAACAATCCTCACATCAAGTGCCGTAGTAATGCCGCTGAAGGAAAGGATATCTCCACCTACGCCTGTGGTGAATCCGTTAATTCTGTCCAGCCCATCGCCGTTGGCATAGCGAATCGTATCGCTACCTGCACCGCCAGTGATGGTGTCATCGCCTATACCGCCGACCAAAATATCGTTAGCATCAGCGCCGGTGAGGACATCATTCCCACCCCCACCAAACAGCGAATCAGCACCACCGCCACCGTTGAGGTTATCATCGCCTTCACCACCATCGAGGGTATCGGCACCACCTGCTCCCAGGATCGTATCCGCACCTTCATTGCCAAACAGAAAATCGTTACCCAATCCTCCATTCAGGCTGTTATTACCTTCGTTGCCTGTGATGGTATTGGCAATATCGTTACCTATGCCGTTGACCGCGGTGCCTATCAGCACCAGGTTATCCAGGTTAGCGGCTAAGGTGTAATCGATGGTGGAAAGAACTGAATCTGTTCCTTCACCAAGGTTTTCAGTAATAACATCCCCGGCGCTATCGATGATGTAGGTGTCGTTGCCTAAACCACCAATCAGGGCATCATTGCCTGCACCGCCATCGAGGGTATTATCAAGGGCGTTACCTGTAATCGTGTTATCCAGCGCGTTACCTGCACCATTTTGGGCAGTGCCAATCAATGTCAGGTTTTCCAGATTGCTGCCTAAAGTGTAGGCGGAAAGGCTAGAACGAACCGTATCCGTCCCTTCGCCAGCATTTTCGGTGATGGTATCTCCACTATCAATGATGTAGGTGTCGTTACCCAGACCACCAATCAGGGCATCATTACCCGCGCCACCATCGAGGGTATTGTCTGAGGCGTTACCTGTAATGGTATTATCCAGCGCGTTACCCGTACCATTTTGGGCAGTGCCAATCAAGGTCAGGTTTTCTACATTGGCAGCTAGGGTATAACTGGCAAGGGTTGAGAGAACCGTATCCGTCCCTTCGCCAGCATTTTCTGCGATCGCATCTCCGGCGCTATCGATTTGGTAAGTGTCGTTGCCCAAACCACCAATTAGGGCATCATTGCCTGCGCCGCCATCGAGGGTATTGTCTGAGGCGTTACCTGTAATGGTGTTATCCAGCGCGTTACCCGTACCATTTTGGGCAGTGCCAATCAATGTCAGGTTTTCTACATTGGCAGCTAGGGTATAACTGGCAAGGCTAGAGCGAACTGTATCCGTCCCTTCGCCAGCATTTTCTGCGATCGCATCTCCGGCGCTATCAATGATGTAAGTGTCGTTGCCTAAACCACCAATCAGGGCATCATTGCCTGCGCCGCCATCTAGCGTATTGTCTGAGGCGTTACCTGTAATGGTGTTATCCAGCTCGTTACCCGTACCATTTTGGGCAGTGCCAATCAATGTCAGGTTTTCCAGATTGCTGCCTAATGTGTATGAAGCAAGACTAGAGCGGACTGTATCCGTGCCTTCATTCGCATTTTCGGTGATGCTATCTCCACTATCGATGATGTAGGTGTCGTTGCCTAAACCACCAATCAGGGCATCATTGCCTGCACCGCCATCGAGGGTATCATCTCCACCATTACCAATCAGGGTATCGTTACCACCAGCTCCGCTAAGACTATTGTTACTGTCGTTGCCCGTGATGACGTTGGCAACTGCATTACCAGTGCCACTTTGAGCGGTGCCAATCAAGGTGAGGTTTTCTAAATTCGCACCCAGAGTATAACTGGCAGCGCTAGAACGGACTGTATCGGTGCCTTCGTTCGCGTTTTCGACCACGATATCGCCAGTGCTATCGACAATATAGGTGTCGTTGCCTGTCCCACCACTCATCGAGTCGTTGCCGGTGCCGCCATCGAGGGTATCGTCGCCACCAAGACCACTCAGGGTATCGTTCCCTGCTTCTCCTTTGAGATGGTTGTTACTGGCGTTACCTGTTATCGTATTGCCGAGATCGTTGCCAATCCCTTCTATCGCTGTACCCGTAAGAGTCAGTCTTTCTACATGGCTGCTTAAGGTATACGTAGGCGCAGTAGACTGCACAGTATCGGTGCCTTGACTGGCAATTTCCAGAATTACGTCGCCAGAACTATTGACAGTGTAGGTGTCGTTACCTGCTCCACCTTTCATCGTGTCATTGCCAGCGCCGCCGTTGAGATTGTCATTACCAGCGCCGCCGTCAAGATAATCATCGCCGCCATTGCCGTTGAGGTTGTCGCTGCCCTCAAAACCGAAGATGTTATCTTTGTCTGCTGTGCCGTTGAGGGTGTTATTACCGCTATCCCCACGAATCAGACCAACAGTATCAACCAGAATCGCACCTGTGAGGTCAGCATTTACTAAGGTGGCGTTGGTGAAGTTGACTTTCGAGAGGTCAGCATTATTCAGCTTGGCATTGGTGAAATTTGCACCAATGGCAATGCCATCAACCAACTTTACGCCCGTTAAATCAGCACCTGTGAAGTTGGCATTGGAAAAGTCACCTTTAGATAGGTCACCGTTAACCAGACGAGCATTGGTGAAATTCGCGCCAATCACAGCTCCATTTAAGAATATGCCTTCGGCGTTGGCTTGGGTGAAATTAGCTCCACTTAAATCGCTGTCAGCAAATTTAGCGCCAGCGAGCTTTGTTGCCGTTACGGTGCCATTGGTAGCAACATGGGCGCTAAAATCAGCCCCTGTAAAAACAGCATCATCTGCGAAAAAGTTGGTTAAATCGGCACCGCGAAATCTGAGATTGCCCGTCTGTCCTGGTTCGAGTGGGGCATCACTCAACTGAACACCATTAAAATTAGCTAGGTCAAATATTGAGTTTTGTAGGGTAATATCGGTTAATTTTGCCAATCGGAAATCAGCACCCGTTGCATCGACGTTGACTACAAGGGTAGCTTCCATGTCAGCTTCTTCAAACTTGGCATTCCGCAGAATGCTACCTGTAAAGTCAGACGCTTTCAGCTTTGCTTTGTAGAAATCAGCGCCGGTAAAGTTGGCTCCAGCAAGGTTGGGTCGCTCGGACTGTTCGCCACTCAGATTCGCTTCATGCAGAATCGCGTTGGTCAGGTTGGCGTTTGAGAGATTGATACTTTTTGTATTAACTAAGGATAGATTTACTCCGGTGAGGTTTGCTCCCTGGAAATTGACAAACTCTAAGGTTGCTTTAAATAAACTAGCTGGCCCAAAGTTGGTATTTGCTGCGAATACAGCTCCCGCTGCATTCACATTGCTCATAAATGCTTCTTCAAAATTGGTGCCTCTGAGTTGCGTATTGACGAATTGGACACCATAGAGCTGAGATTTGAAAAAATTCGAGCCATTCAGGTTTTGACCGTTAAAGTTATTGCCTGTGAGTAATTGGTTGCTAAAGTTTAGGGCTGCCACTGGAAATAACCTCCAATCAGGTTTACAAAAAACATGCAAAAACTAAGCTCAAGCAAATAGCTTGACTTTAAATAAATCGGCTCGCTTGAAGTTAGCCTCAGTCAGGTTGAGTCCGTCAGATTGTTCGCCACTAAGATTGGCTGCTTGCCAACTTGCATCCCTCAATTTGGCGTTTGACAGATTGATTTCTGCTGCCTGGAAGCAAATTTAAAAAGATGCAAAACTTTAGCTAAGTTACTTCAATACTATAGTTTCGCCTAACTTTTACGATAGGCGAGCGCCTGAAATAAAACCCGCTGCATTGGTTTAGGGAATATAAAATCCCCTATTGTACTGTTATAAAGCTGGTTTTAGCCTCCAACTAACCCAGGGATCCAACAACACTTTTCATTGATTTCATGCTATTTCTAATTACTTGGCAATGTCAATAGTTTTATGAGATTTTTTCATGAATTTTTCATGAATTTTTCATGAAAAATTTATCTATAAATAATTTTAATTCGCCTAAAAACCTTTATTTTCAATGGTTTTTATGCGAATAGTTAATAACTATTCAGCTAAATTTAATCATATTTAACACAGCTAATTTAACAAATTTTCATGCAATGAGATTGCGTGAAATCAACCGGGGTAAATCGAGCCAGTAAATATGAAGACAGCGAAGATTGCTGCACTCAAGTTTATTTTGTCTTCATCTGATTAAATCAAGTAATCAAGGGAGCAACAGTTTTAGTTACCTTTATTAAATTTTGATAATTTGCCTATGTCAAGGATTATGAGAGTTTTCTCATGCTTGTATAACCCAGCTATAAACCCTAAGTTAAATAACATTAAAAAACGCAAATATGGGGATAGACACTACCTTTTGGCGCGTCCTTGAGCCCCATTCTAGGTGTTATTTTTTTATGGCTCGCTGAAATATAAGCCCCTAATTTGTCAAAAATTTAGAGGCAAACGGAAGTCAAAAATAATCAGCCAAAAATACTCGGTATTTTTCCGCATGTAATTGAATGGCGAATCTTTATCCACTTACTTTAAGGAGTTAGTTTCGCCAAAGTTTTGCCCGAGGCGCATACAGCGGATTTCTTTTCGAGTGAGGTACAGCCTTGCGGCTTGCAGCAGTGTGCGGTTAGCAACAATGGCAGCCACTACACAAACTTTCGGTGTACTATCACCGATTGCAAACCGCTATAAAATTTGACTCGTTGCATTTTGTTACCATAGGCACGCTTGGATCAACATAGCCGTCTAAAACTAGAAAACACTAATCCAATCTAGCTGTGTTGCCAATTTGGCAAATAAATTTTTACAACAAATTACCTCAAGGTATTATTCTGGGATTTCTGGTTGTCCAAACGACGATTTTTACCAGAAACCGGGAATCTGAGCGTAATTCATAGATTTAACCTCGTATTGGTCGCGTCTTGCTCGCTAAAATTGACTCCTACTCGATTTTGCCGACTGAACTTTCCCAGAAGGGTTTGCACCTCAAAATAATTTTAAGGTGGATGCAAATTAGTGGATTAAAATGGTAAATTACAACCCCAGGGAAACTTTGGCTTGATTAGCTTTCTATGTACGCTCAGGAGTTTTTCATCATAAGAGTAATGTCCAGCTTTTATCATTTTTGATAATTTAAGCTTTCAAACATAACTTGTCAAGTAAAAAATTGCCAAAATTGCAAACTTCCTACTTTTCCTACTTTTCCTACTTTTCCTACTTTTTCACTGAAGCAAAATTATACAATCGCTCTACCAAAATTGGTTGATTTCGTGGGTTTAGTTGTAAAAGTAACCAATTTTGCTCCGAGCTGCTGCGATCTAATTAATACCAAGTTGTGCCTCAAAATAGTAGAAGTTTACTTCGCTCTTTTCTCTGTTATCTTTTTCTCCCTTATATCTACTATCTTAGAATTCAGCTTTCTACAGCATTGATCAAAATTATTTTATTTTATAGGGCTGGGAACAAAATAGAGTAGTAAATAAAACTCAACATTAGCCAAATAAAAATAAACAGTTGAGAAGCAGCTGTATCAATTTCTACGGAACTGGGGCAAGAAATGCGGTATCGTCTTGTCAGAGCAGAATGTAAACCAGGATACAAAACCATGCGCGTCGAGCAGTTGCAGGCATTCCTAGCGATCGCTGAAACTGGTAGCTTTCAGAAAGCAGCGCGAAAATGCGGAGTCACGCAATCGACGATTAGTCGGCAGATCCAGTCTTTAGAAGCAGATCTGGGATTGCCACTATTTCATCGCACCGCACAAGCAAAGCTAACCCTGGCGGGGGAAAGGTTTTTGCCCCGTGCCCGCAAGATCTGTCAGGAGTGGGAGAATGCGACGCAGGAATTAGGGGAGTTATTGGCGGGGAAACAGCCAGAACTTTGCATCGCCGCAATTGCTTCGGTGTGCGCCCATCACTTACCGCCGGTGTTGCGCCAGTTTTGTAAAGATTACCCGGATGTACAATTAAGGGTGACTTCCTTGGGGAGCGATCGCGCGTTGAAAGTCCTCAAAGATGGATTGGTGGATCTGGCGATTGTGATGAACAACCGCTTTTTAACCGCAAGTCCAGATATGGTAGTGGACATTTTATTCAACGAACCCGTACAAGTATTGATGGCAGCAAACCATCCCCTGAGTCAGTACGAACAAGTACCATGGTCAGAAATCACCCGTTACCCACAAGTTGTATTTAAGGATGGCTACGGGATGCAACGCTTGGTACAAGACCAATTTCATAGGCAAGGGGCAAAGCTGCAAGCAGTGTTGGAACTAAATACTCTCGATGCATTTCGGGGAATCGTGCGGGAAGGAGATGCGATCGCTTTACTACCCGCATCAGCCGTATTCGACGCCCGTCACGATCCAACTTTAGCAGTGCGTGGCACGGGAGAACCCACCTTGAAGCGTCAAGTAGTCTTGGTAACGACAAGCGATCGCATCTCCATTCCCCCAATTAAACATTTCCGCCAGCTAGTCCACCAGATGCTAGGAATTGAGTCAGAATCAGAAAAGCATGTTTTGCTAATCGCTAATAGCTAATGGGTAATTGGTAATGGGAAAAAACAGAACAATGACCAATGACCAATGACCAATTACCAATCACCAATTACCAATCACCAATGAGCAAAGAATTTAGAGAACTGGTCAAGAAAATCGGCAGCGGACCCCATACGGGGGAAAATCTGACTCGGGAAGAAGCAGCTGCGGCAACTCGGATGATGCTCCAACAAGTTGCAACTCCGGCGCAAATAGGGGCGTTTATGATTGCCCATCGGATCAAGCGCCCCACGGGAGAAGAATTAGCCGGAATGCTGGATGCTTACGATCAATTGGGACCAAAATTGCAACCGAGTTCGCGTCACGATTACCCGGTAACGGTTTTGGGAATTCCTTACGACGGGCGATCGCGCACTGCACCCATCAGTCCGCTAACTGCGTTGATTTTAACCGCTGCGGGGGTGCCAGTAATCTTACATGGAGGCGATCGCTTGCCGACTAAATACGGCGTCCCGTTGGTGGAAATTTGGCAAGGCTTGGGCGTAGACTGGACTCATAATTCCTTAGAACAAGCCCAGTCAGTATTTGAAACAACAGGATTGGGTTTTGTTTATTTACCCCGGCATTTTCCCCAAGCGCAAAGTATATTTACCTATCGCGACGAAATTGGTAAGCGTCCGCCTTTTGCGACGATGGAGTTAATTTGGTGTCCCTATGCTGGGGATGCGCGTTTGATAGCTGGGTACGTGCATCCGCCGACAGAAAAGATGTTCCAAGATGCGATCGCCATGCGGGGAACACCTTTGTATTTAACCAGCATCAAGGGATTGGAAGGAAGTTGCGATTTACCGCGCGATCGCACTGCTATTGTTGGTATTGTTAAACCCGACGCTGCCTTTGAACGCTTACTATTAGCCCACGGCGACTACGGTTTTAGCAGCATAAATCCCCCCTTGGAACCAACGGAAACTTTGGTAAAACAAATAGAATCGGTATTGCAAGGCGAACCTTCAGAACTGATGCAATCTGCGCTTTGGAATGGCGGATTTTATCTGTGGCATTCCGGCGTCACTTCCGATATGAATTCGGGTATTGCTGAAGCTAAAACCTTACTGAGTAGCGGACATGCGGCTAAAAAACTCCAGGAAATTCGCGATGCTGTAGCATCACATCAAGCAGTGATGAGTTATTGAGCGATCGCTTCCACAAAAGCTGCTAGCGTTGATGGAAAACCCGAAAAAGAGCAAATTGTTTACTAAGTTAAACCTAGAACCCCGACTTCTCTTGTGAAGTCGGGGTTCTATTTTGGGGATTAGACTTAAAAATCAGGCTACAATAAATAATATCAAGTCCGGGTGCATCCATATCGTATATTTTCTACCGTGTAGGGGCGTGTTTTACCAATCATCGAGAGCTGGCAACAGATAACTAAAATCGCTACCAATCTAAGATAAGATAGGACATCCTTCCCCTTTTTCCCTTTCCCCTTTTCGCCTTTTCCCCTTTCCCCCTTTCCCCTTTGCACGTGAATATATCTGACAACCGTAAACTAAACACATTTTCCCTAGCTGTCTTACTGGTATCCGGGCATTATGGCTTGGGATTTTTACTAGGAACTGCTGAGAAAGCATTGACTTTGGGCGCTGCTGGCAGCCTCTACGCCGTCTCCGTTGGTTTGGGCACAATAGCTGTTTTGGTACTGGCGAAGTTTTACTGGAATAAGGTAGAGCAAATCTGGACATTGCTGGGAAACCGCTACGGCAGCCAAGTTAAAATCCTAGTCGGGTTGATTTCCTGGTCATCCTTGATTGGGATCGAAGCTGTCCAGATTATTGCTGGAGCTTTCATTCTCAAGGTTTTAGGCGTACCAGTCCTGCCCAGTATGGTAGGTTTGACCATATTGTTGATGACCATTTCCTTGCTGCCGGTGGAGAAAGCTAGCTGGGTATTTCAGGCATTGCTAGGATTCAATATCTTGGCTCTGCTTTACGGACTGTGGGTGTTGCATGGGTTACCTTATTATTTGCGATCGCCCCTGGAATTTATTCCCTCACTAGAACAAGTCAGTCCCTGGAACTTAATTGGCATCTCCGTATCCACAATTCTGCTGGTACTTATAGATATGAAGCAGCAGCAATTTATGGTGCAGGCAAAGGATCTAGGTAGTCTTTATAAAGGCTGTTTTTTGGGGGGATTTTTGCTGGTGTTGCTAGCTTTGTTGCCCTCAGCAGTGGTGGTAGCAGCTCAAGCAGCGGGAATTTTGCCTAATGGTATCGATGGTAAAGAGACAATCCCTTTTATATTGTCCTGGATTGGCGGCGGGCCTCACCAACCATTGGGTATTTTCCTGATAATTTCTTTAGTGGTTCCGGCATTGGGTGTTGGCAGTAACATATTGCGAATCCAAACCAAAACTATCTTGGACTTTGATATTCTTCCCGCCTCCAAAAATAATAGGCTCCTTGTGACTGCGGTAAACGCGCTCTTGGGGCTAGGAATTGCCTTGAAGGGCGGCTCGATCGTCAATTTGATTGTGTCTTTTTATGCAGTTTATGTCGCCTCAGTCTTCCTGCCCTTTATCGTCTACCTGCTGGCTGAAAAAGGACTCTATAAGTTCGGCGAATCGAGCGTCAGGGTGTCTTTAATTATGAGTGGTGTATCGGCTTTAGCTGTGCTGATTTTAACTCTCAGCCTACCCAATGTAGTACTTTTTGGCAGCGTCGAGTTGAGCATTATGGCAATAGGAATTGGATTTGGGGTGTTAGGTTTGTTGGGGCGTCATGCGATGGAGAAAAATTTACCCACATCTGAGGTAGGAGAAGAAATTTGAACCCATACCAACTGGAATCTGAAAGCTCAAAACAATTTCTCTCCGCTGTTATCCTTGCTGGCGGTAAAAGTTCTCGGATGGGGCAAGATAAAGCCCTGATTCCTTGGGATGGCATTCCTTTACTTCAGAGAGTTTGTCAAGTCGCCTGCCAATGCTGCCAGCAAGTTTACATTATCACCCCTTGGCCTGAACGATATCAAGAGATTTTGTCTGCTTTTAATTATCAATTTCTGGTAGAATCAAATTCTGGACAAGGGCCTTTAGTTGCCCTGACTCAGGCATTGGCTGAAGTTCCTAGTGAGTGGGTTTTACTTTTAGCCTGCGATCTGCCTTTATTGCAGGTAGAAATTATTCAAGATTGGGCGGATCGGTTAAATAATATACCTGGTTCTATTTTAGCCACTGTGCC
>DNGG01000689.1:543-699 GCA_003486675.1 Cyanobacteria bacterium UBA11372 | reverse complement strand
GGGCGATCGTTTCAAACTTGGTTGAAACAAATACCCGTACAGCCTATTTCCGTAAATTCGCTGCCGAGTGATATGCTATTTAATTGCAATACACCGATAGATTTGAAAAAAACCATTTCTGAGAATAAATAAGAAGCGATCGCTTATATCTAACTG
>DNGG01000689.1:0-355 GCA_003486675.1 Cyanobacteria bacterium UBA11372 | reverse complement strand
AAGCGATCGCTTATATCTAACTGAGATTGAATCGGAATTTAGGGATGAGCCAAACATAACGCACAGAGTAAACAACTCTGACTGTTAACTGAGAACTGCTTAACAAGCATTTTTCCAGTTTAGATAAGTTACAGCAATTGTTGACTCAACCCTGTTTTGTCCGCTCCTAAAGCCGCGACTTTTACGCGGTTTTATTTGCTAGCGTCACTCAATTGGTGAGATTACCAACAAGGTACGCAGGGCATGGGGTATGGGTATCCGCCACCTTTGCTCTTGCTCTTTTTGACTTTAGAAGGTTTGAATTTGGAATTTTTCCCGCCATAACAAGGAAGAGGAGGACAAGGAAGAGGAGGAG
>DNGG01000294.1:26165-26355 GCA_003486675.1 Cyanobacteria bacterium UBA11372 | reverse complement strand
ATTTTGAAGTTGGATCGCCAAAAGACAGCAGCAGCGCTCAAAGCAGCTGAGGAGACGCTGGATGCGGAAGTATCGGCGGAGTAAGGGTGCTGAAGCACCTACTACGAACGATGCGATCGCTCTCCCCATCTAGGTGCAGATAATGGTTTGAGAATCCCGGTTTCTCCAACAATACCTTCGCCATTTTTGT
>DNGG01000294.1:16627-25902 GCA_003486675.1 Cyanobacteria bacterium UBA11372 | reverse complement strand
AAGCCTGCCTACGCAGGCTGAAATCTTTACAGCCCACTACGCCTTGCTTTGTTTGTATAGCCCCACCCTTCAGGGTGGGGCTATTTTGGCGAAGGTATTATCCAAGAAACCGGGATTCTGATTCTAGGTAACGTGGAAGCGATCGCCTCACGATCAAATCGATTCTGTGGCAGATGCGATCGCTACTCGATATTGGAGCTAATCTCCATTGCATCCGCGATCGCGATCTGTTCGCAGTACGCCAAGCAAAGTCGAGATCAATACACAGCGCCTTGCACTATTGTTTCGCGAATTGGCAGTCATGAAAGTGACTTTACCCAGCAATCCGTGTACCCGCCCTTTGTGGTTAAATCGTACCCGATAAACCTTGCTGCTGCTGCGTGGGGTAGAGAGACTCGAATCTATTTCAATTTTATTGGCGTCCGATCCTATCAAATCCTGCCATCGAGCATTTGCACACATTTCCCCAGCTGAATCTATCATGGGATGCACCGACCATTCCACTTTCTTTTCTGGCTGATTCTGGCGAAAACAAGCTTCCCAAACTCGTTTTTCTCTTTTAGCATTTGCTTGGGCATCTCGCATTATAGATAAAGCTTCTGCTTGAGCAACATTGAGGCGCTGCCTCGAAAGAAATGCCAGCCAACTTGGGGCGGCGATCGCGCTCAATATTCCCAAAATCGCCACAATAGTTAAAGCCTCGAATAACGTGTATCCACCATTGGATTTTTTAGATTCAAATTGCATTTTCTAAAAATAGTAAACACCCCTGAGTTATTCTTCCCTTCAGGTGCGAGTTTACTATTCGGTGTCTTTACTGAATTTGGGTTTTTATGGCGATTCTGTATCTTTACTGAATTTTTGCTGTTTGTATAGCGATCGCTCAGTTCTTAATAGGCGCTTGGGCGCCGCCGCTCATACAGCGGATTGCTCTCTGAGTGAGGGAAAGCAAAATCGCTTCGTTTGTATAGCGGCAGCATTAATGCTGCCGCTATACAAACGAAGGTTTACCTCATGCGCCTGCAATCTGCTATAATATTCCGAGCGCTACAACAACGGTTAAAACCTCTTATCTTGTATATCGACGATTAAATTTTTTTCTATGATTTTCCTGGCTAAAAATGATAAATGCACCCGATCTATAGTTCCATTCAGATGCGCGATCGCTCTTCTGTATTTTGATTAAATTTGACTTTATATCGCCATTTCTTACTTTTAAAAGTTTAGCTAATATCATGTCCGCTTAATTACTTGTGGTAAAAACTTCCCCGCGTCGGCAGCGTCTCCTCGTCTGGTGCGTCAGCCCTAATTATAATTCTTTACCCGGACATGATATAACAGCGATCGCGAGCAATATTCCCACGATTACAACAATAATTTAATTTGCCAATAATGTTTATACATCATTGGATTTTTCGGACTGTACTTGCATTTTTTGCCAATATCAAACTTGCGTAATTTTGTATTTTATTGTCCTGATATATAACTATTAATTGTTGCAGTTGCTATTGCTGTCTGTACGCACGCTGCCTAATAGAGTAGCGACAAAAACACAGCGCCTGGAAGTACCACCTTCATTGCGAATTGAAAAGGTTATTTTGCCCAAGTCTTTACTGTTATCAGACCACGATCTAGCAGCCCAGCCTTTGTCGTTAAACTCAACGCTATAATAGCCAGCAGAAGCAGAGCCAGCGGCAGAAAAAGTAGGGGCAGAAAAAGACTTTGCGGTGTCAATCGCAATCTTATTGGCATCTGAACCAGTTAGATTTTGCCAATTACCAGCGAGACTGCAATTCCACGTATCGTTGACTCGGGGACTTACAGCCCATCTAACTACAGTTCCATTATCTTGAAAACAAGCTACCCAAGTTCGCCTTTGTCTTTTAGCATTTGCTTGAGCTTCCCGGAGCGCACTTACCGCTTCCGATTGAGCCACATTTAAGCGTTGTCTGTTTAAAAAACCCAGCCAACCCGGAGCAGCAATTGAAGCCAATACGGCAACTATGACCATGATGACAATCAATTCTATTAGAGTGTAACCGGCGGTTGACTGCTTGTAGGGTGGCTTCATATTAGTATCCTTTCTGGAAGTCTAAGCACCAAAGAATTAAATTGACTAACTACTGAGGGTCTTTGTTAATCACCCCGCGAGCAACTGCTTGTGTTTGGATAGTTACCAAAGGCTCTTTTGCAGCTATTTTTCCTTCAGGATTGCCTCTGAGATAGATAATCACATCTTGATTTGCAGCTGTCGCGGCACCTGAAGGGGGTGTTTTGACACAGGCATAAAAGCTGGTACTGATAGCTGGATCGCTGGGAACGCGCCTATATTGGGGTGCTGACGGATCGGGCGAGTAGACAGGGCTATTTGTGTCTGTAGTGTTGATACATCCCGGAAGGTTAGTAATGCTCCTGGTAGGATTGTCTACAAAATCAACTAAAACCGGCGCACCTCCTAGTGGTAGAGCTGGAACGCCTGATTGTAAAGAACCCGCAGGAGAACCTCCATGAGGCCATAGGGGAAAACTACTTTTGTTATTGCTGGGAGGATTTTTTTCCACCGGATCTACATAACCAGCGTTCCACTGTTGTGGGTTGTTAGGATCGGTATGCTTGCGGAGTACGTAGCGCACAATCCTAGAATTACCCTTCCATTTCTGTAGGTCATTACCTTGGTTTCTTTTTTGTAGATAAACAACTAGACTGTAAGCGCGCCGTCTAATTTGTATTGCCTCACAAGCAGCTTCGCTGGGGTTGCAATTAATCGGCCCATCTGGGTTATCATAAGGGACTCTCTCTGACTTCCAAAATGCCAAAATCGGCACAAAACCGTCTGGGACTGGGACAAAGTTTCTCAGAGCTGGAACGCTACCTCTAGAAGTATCTATAGAGTCGTAGACGTAGACGGCTTCTCTCAAATCGTTGGCGATAAAATCTAGTGCCAGCTGCATTTCCCGTTGAGTTTCCGAGCTAGCATATTCTCGTCGTTCTGTATCTAATAAATCTACAACAAAAGATAAAAGAACTGAAATAATCACCGCTGCTATCATGATGGAAATCAAAAGCTCGATTAAAGTAAATCCAGCTTTTGAACGCTTTTTTTTGCGCGAGTGAAATCGCTTTAGCAGAGATTGTAAAAATTTGGCTTTCATTTTTATTAATTCCGACTAAGCTAATGGAGTTAATAAACCCGGTTTCTTTATTAGGTATTTCCAGCCACAGAAACCGGGTTTTTGAGTTGACTTTCCCAGTTTTGCAATATCTACGGACAAGCCATATTAGGAGCAGCAGCGGCGTTATAGTTTGCTAGAGCATTTGTAGCGTCACCTGCCGCTACCCTGGTATACATTACCGCTAGAGGTCGCCGTTGCTGACTACCCAAGGCTGATGTCCAAGTCAGGCGGGCTGGTTGGGGTTCGAGGGTTTGTCCATCGTTGAAGTAGACATAAACCCTCACTCCCAGGCAAAAATTTACGGGTAAGGGAGTTCCATCTCCTGCAAGCTGGGTGACTTGTTTACCGCGAAAGACTTGTACCCGAAAGTCTTTCTTGTCATCACCATTGATATCAACCAGCTGAGAGGGTGATGCAGGAACGCTTGCCTGACTTAGGTTGCTGTCACCCACATTTACCGGCACAAAACGATTCAGAGCCTCGACGGTGTAATTACCCTCTACTAGGCGTCGTACCCGGTCAACTGCCCCTTGAGCTAATTGCTTGGCTTGCTCGGCTCGGCGGTTCTGGACGCGGGTAGCAACCGAAGCCATAATGGGGCCGGTGATGGCGGTGATGACGGCACTGACTACCAAAATTGCCACCAAAGATTCCAAGAGCGTTAATCCTGCCTCAGAGTTAGGGGACTTGGGTAGAAACCTGATTTTTCTGAGGTAAGAGAGTTGCTTGTGCCTTAACTTAGATTTTCCTAACATCCTGACCTCCCCAAATTACTGCTGGCACTCTTGTTGGACTGTGGCGCTGGGTTCATTAAAGGTTTCCCGCCCTGCTATAGCCTTGCGTAGCATACAGATGTAAGGGTCATTGGCCTTTGGTTCTTCATAAAATTCGCTGCGGGGCGCGCCAACCGGGACAAGACGTTTGGATAAAGGGCCTGCTGGTGCGTACTGTAGACCAACATCGTAACCCCAAGCCCGATTTGGTGGCTCGTAATACCACCTGAATTGATTGCTGTCGTTGGGTGTTTGGTTAGGCTCCCAAGCTTCTTGCTCGAAGGGAGCGGTAGCGGCGGTGCTGAAGTTGAGTTGGATAAACGACCCGCTAATTCCCATGCGAACGCCGCTCCAATTTTCTAGAAATCGAGGGAAGTTTTGGAAGCCGCCGTTACCCTGCTTGCTCCTGGCTGGTACGATGCCGCTGACAAGAGTCGCATTAATTTGGGTTGGGGCAGCAGCGTTGATTTTGTCTTTTCTTGATTGATCGGCAAAATCAACGTTGACATCGGCATCGGTATATGGTGCTGGAGTCCTACAGGGAGTGATTCCGTTGCCGGGAGGGGAGCTGCAAATTAGTGGCTGACCCGTGCGGGAAATTTTAATCGGAATATCCAGACCAGGATAAGGATTAGTCGCTGTTGATGTTTCGTTTCCTTGAGCCACCAAACCATTTTCTCGCACCCAGAACCTGGTACGGTTATCCATCGGGTTTTGACCCCGGTAGGAATGCCGATTTGACCCGCCAGAGGATAAATCGTTACTACCGCTCAAACCAGATGCTATGTTGCCATCGCGAAAATCTTTTGAAAGCAGGGTAATTGAATCAGCCAGAATTTCTGAGGGACGCCAAGTATCGTTGTTACCTGTTGCAAAATTCGTGTTCAGGTTTGAGCGCCCGTAAAATTGGTTCGCATCAAAGCTGTCACCCAGAGTTTCGCTAAATTCCTGCTCGCTGTGCCTGTTAAAGTCTCCCTGAATATATACGGAGTTATCGGAAACGAAGGTCAAACCCCGCTGGGTGTATTTATCGGGAATATCTGGACGGCTTAATTCGGCTCCATTTCTCAAGCGGAAGCCATAAGGACGCCGGTCTGGATCGGGGTGGAAATCTACAGCTTTAGGAGATATGCCATTCGGTTTTATTTGCGGATCTGTGGGGTCGTTGGGGTTGGTGGCATTGGTGCGAATCGGGTTGTTGGGATCTGTGTAATCTCCAGCCGAGCGTCTGGAAATACCATCTTCCCGCACTGCATCTTCCCGGAAGGCGTAGATAACACCGCTGTTGGGTAACCACCGATCTGAGCCAATAGAATTGTTTCTGAGTCGTTGCAAATCTATGTCTAAAACCCGCACTGACATCATTTCCCGACCGTCGAAGATTCCTTTATCCAGCAAGGGAACAAACAGAGCGTTATTGTTCTGGTCAAATACCCTAAAAGCATTGTCTATGTTTGCGTCTCCTGTCGAAACACTGGCATTGCCGTCTGTTGGCAGAGTCCAGCTGCCTCGCTCTTTGGGACGGAAATCATTGGCGATCGCTTCAATATCTGAGTTGCTAATTTGTACAAACCCTCCTCTAACATTAAATTGAGGAATCGAGCGCGTTTCTCGAATGTATGGTTCCCCATTGTTTACATCAACGTTAGTTGTTGTGCGATCTGCATTGGGCTGAGGAACGGTATTGTCGGGGAAAATGTAACCAAGGGAGGGGAACTTGGGTTGCCCTGGGCAGAGTAATCTCAAAGGATCGGTAGTAACTGTAGTACCTGTGTTGAGTGCCGGAGCGCTGCACAATGACAATGATGAAGATGAGACATTATCATTTGTAGTGCTTGGTTGCCCATCTAAATCAAGACCATCCGTCGGAGTACCTGAAGGTACAAAACCCATTCTTCGGTCTCGTACTATTTGCTCTCTCATATAAAAGCGCCGAGCCACTGGTTGGATGGCTGGATCTAATGCTGAAATCAGCAGATCTGGCGTTCGTTGAACCGCAGGCAAACTAGCGGGTATTGCGGGTATTATTGTTTGGCTGTTGTTATAATTTCTAAGCTCCCTAATGTTACCGTTAGCATCGAGAACAACCCGATTATTGGTGAATAATTCTCTTAGTGCGCTTCTGAGAGTTCCTGTTGCTACTGTATCTGCGGTATAGTCGTACTTATTGAAATAGTTGACGTTGTATGCCAACATTCCCAGCGCACAACCAGCGGTATGGATGTAGGATTGATCCGCAATGCTGTTGTTGCCATCCGGACTTAGCGCCCGCTTCAAGTTAGAGAAGTTGCCCCACATCGTTAAATATGGATCGGGGTGAATCCGTCCATTCTCTTGCGTTGGGGGAAATGCACCACTTCGGTTGCTATTTTCATAGTCTCCAGCAAAATTCGCTAGATTACTTATAGCGTTGCTCAAAGCGCCACCATTAAACGAACCAGGCTGGGGAACGCTGTATTCCCACCCATTTGTTCCCCGACCTGTAAAGAAGTCGCTGAATAGCTGGTAGGGTTGATTTGGATAGGAGCCACCGTAGTATTGAGAAGCCCTACTAAAATATGTGCTGTTGTCAATAGTACTCTGCGTTCCTGGATGAGACGTGGTTGCTATGCAAGCAAGTGGTTTATCTCCATTATCTTGCGTGTTTTGATAAACAACTGTTGCCTGAACCGCTGCTAAATTGTCTCTCAGGGTTCGTCGCTGTTGCTGCTGGTGGGAGACATCTGTCAGCCCTGGTGCCTTATAGATTGGGTAAAGCGGATCTGGATCTCTTTCTCCAGCAACACCGAACTCTCCAAATATTCCATCATTGTCGATATCTCTAAGTTCTCCCCATCCAAAAGGATTTCCTAACTCCAATCGCGGCCCAACAATAATCCGCAAGCCCTCTAACTTGGCACGCCGTTCCCAGTAACCATCCAGACCAAGCTTTTTGTACTGTGTATCTGTGGGCAGTACCGTGTTAGTAGTCAGCCTGGTCACTTGCTCACCAGTCAAACCAGCGCTGTCAATCTTAGTTCCATTCTTTCTAGAGGCATCAAGCTTAACATCAGGAATTCCTTCGCCTATCCTATATCTGGGTTTAGGCCCCAATCGGTTATCCGCCCGATAGGTATCGTCAACATAGGGGGGTTTGCTATCAGATATGGTCTTGATCCGGTCATTGCTAATTTTGGGGTTATCGGATCTGCGCCATTCATCTATACTTTTATTCTTGTTACTCCTGTCTCCTGGATCTCGCGATTGGGAAATATCTTCAGTAAAAAGTTTGACCGGATCGAGGGCAATTTCAGATGGCCTACCCCTAGAAACCGAATCCTTTTGTTCATTTATAGTGACGTTGTTGCTCTCAACATCGGGTGTAGCAGCCTGGATATGAAACTTGGAGCCAGCTGTACCAGTTGTATCCTCAGCCAGATCCCCATTTACCATTTGCCCGTAAAATTCCGGAAGACCTTGAGTATTCGATTGGGTATCGCTAGTAATTCTGCGGATTGTCACCTCAGAATTAGTTTTGGGGTCATACACGCAAGATTTGGGCGAACTGATCAAAAAGCCAGTGACAGTATTACCACCGCCCACGATCAGGCTTCCTTCAGTGTGCATCGCTCCATTCCAATTGAAGGTTGCCCCTGGGTAGAGGTGCAGGTCATCCCGGAACCAAGCACCCCAACGGTTTCCTCTGGCTAACTCTCGGTCTTGGTGATATTCTTGGGTAACAACGGTACGGTTGCCAGATCCTTGATTGGATACCACAACAGCGGTAACCTGAAAGGTTTTGAGCAATGTTGCCGTACCAGCCAAATCCCACCCTTGTTCTGGCTGTAGGTTAAGTCTTTGGCAGGAGGGATCGATCGCTTGCTCGGCAATAATCGGACCATTGCGAATCACCAACTTAGCCGCTTTTTCTTGATCTTTTTTAGTCCTATCTACAGCAGCTTGTGGTGGGTTAGGATTTGTTTCGTCGTTAGTCAGAGTGTCTCTAGTTTTAAAAATAATCGAGTAGGCAACCGTGGTATCCGGCTGTCCATTCCCGTCAGTATCCATTTTGAAGCTCCAAGCCGGGTCTTCTCCACCTCCGTCTAGATCGAGTCGGGTTTCATCCGCTAGATTGTATGGATTGGTAGGCAACCTGTCTACGTTGTTCTGCCCATCATTGAGCAGCATACTCATCAGCCTTGATTCTGAAGGAGTCCCTTGGGGGAGGCGGTCATCTCGCTTGAACAAATATTCCAGCTTGGCCTTTGCCCGGTCAACTGCGGGGGTGGCGGCGTTATATATAATCTGCTGGTTGCGTTCGCTAATTACCTGATTGGTTCGACTTCCAGTGCGAAGCAAAATCGACCCAATTACCAACGTCACTACTACCAGCAGCATCGCCACAGTTGGCAAGACAAATCCAGCCCTAGCTGTCTGCCGATGCTGCCGAGTTCTGGTTACCAGCAGACCGCGCAGCAGCCAATCTGCAAGACTTTTAGTAAAAGATACAGCGAGCTTCCAAATCTGTCTAAATAACCTTTGGATAACTTTCTGAATGTTTGTATTTTGTTTGCGTCTTCTTGACATGGCTGCTTCCCTGGCTTGAGTTAATTTATGGTTTCCAGCAGGTTTAAGAGTATGGCTTCCAGCAGGTTTAATAATTGTCGAGGTTGGTTAATTTGCTTGCGGGTGAATCGGTGTTGGTAGGTCTGAGCCAAATTGCCTAACTGCTGACGCTATTTCTTTCTTAACAACACCAAGCTCGATCATCAACCGAAAAACTACGCTGGTTTTTGTAACAAATTAGCTATGATGAGGTTTAAGTATTTCGTTAATCAACGGGAAATTGTCATAAGCCCAATCCCTGAAAGTGTATTTCAACCAAGGTTTTGGTAAATCTCCTGGCAAGCGCTTTCTCTGGGTGCCTGTTGGTGCAAAGTGAAAGCGCTTCTCGCCCTAGCTGCTAGAAGGTTAAGGCATATTGCCAGTGAGTCAAGTACAGCCTTCTGCCTTCGTTTGTGTAGCAGCAGGATTAATGCTGCCGCTACACAAACTTTGGGTGTACCATCACCGGCTGCAAACAGCTATAAGGCGATAGATTGGCTAGGATATAAACCTATAGTACCCACCTGCAACGATAAATCGATCACCCCTAGAAAAGAAATTTTTGCCTCTCAGGGGCTTGTGAGGCAGGTGGGCATAATCTGTAGGTTGGGTTGAGCGCTGCTCAACCCAACCCTCAAGGGGTGGCAAGTTGGGTAAAGTTGCTCAACCTAACCAAAAAGCTTGAGCTGGGGGATGGTCAACATTTGCTCGTCGGTTGTGAAGCGCGATCGCAGGGCATAATCTG
>DNGG01000294.1:0-16387 GCA_003486675.1 Cyanobacteria bacterium UBA11372 | reverse complement strand
AAGTTGGGTAAAGTCCCTCAACCCAACCAAAAAGCTTGAGCTGGGGGATGGTCAACATTTGCTCGTCGGTTGTGAAGCGCGATCGCCCCTATCTATAGCAGCGATCGCACTCAAAGATCTCAGTACAACTTAAAGGTATCGACGGACTTCTCTTCGCTCCAGTTGAGTAAAGGTTCCAACACCGTAGTACGGCGTTTGTTGTAAACGCTGATGTACCAAGTGCAACGTTTGCAAACATCGGGGAAATCACCTTGTTCGTGACGCTGGATAATTTCCTCCAGCTTTTTGCTTTCCCAAACATCTGCCAAAGATTCCCGATTGACATCGCCTACAATTAGCTCTGCCTCCACATCCCGGCAAGCACAAGCGTTGACCTTACCGTTTGCCAGCACGACGGGCTTCATGTATAGTAGTTCGCAAGCGCCGCGCTTGTAGGGTTTTGTCATTGGTTCTAGACCGACTTGCTTGAGATTTTCTTCTTTAATTTTTCCAGCCCAAGAATCAAAACCGAAATAAGGCCACTCAATTGTCAACAGTCCTTTGACTTCGTACTTACGAATTGTCCGCCACAAGTCGCCGGTGCATTTTTCCTTGGGACAGCGAACCGATACCGTAAACCCGACGGGGGAGTTAGTGCGCTGCTTGATTTCGAGGAATGCTTCGATGTGGCGGCGGACGCGATCGTATTGGTCAACGCCCATAATAGCTTTATAGGTTTCGCGGTCAAATCCACCCATCGAGACGTGAACTTTTAGCTTGTCACCATAAGCCATCAAGCGATCGCTCACATCCGGCTTCATCAAAATTGCGTTGGTGTAAAAATAAAATCCCTCTATCTGGGGGCGTCGGTAAAGGTCATCCAAGCGATCAAAAATATGGGGGTCAACAAACGGATCTCCCACAATAGGCGTCATCGAGACATACTTCCCGCCCATTGCCACATATTCGTCAATAATCCGCCGAAACTGCTCGATTGGCATCGTTTGCTTCGGTCTTTCCATTTGAGGATAGGCGCAGAAGGTACACTTGGCGTTGCAGATATTCGTCCCTTCTATGTGGAGACCTCGTGGCAAACCCCGCAGTTTTTCTAGCTGGTTTTGGATATCTTGCCGTCGAAAGCGAAAATTATATTCTGTGGATATAATATCTAACAAAAGATTGAAACCGCGCTGCCAGGGACGGACGATGCGATTCTTGATGCCAGTCCTGAGCTGCTGGGGGATAAAAGCCCTTGGGTTGATAAACATAGGAGGTGTACCTGTAAATTAAGGGCAGCAGATATGCAAAAGCGACGCCATCATTTGGTAGGATTTTATCCCAGTATACTTTGAGTTGCCCTCAGTATTTTTGGAGTTTAGACAAGTACTTTACTACGCGATTAAATTCAGTATTTTCCGAAGTATACAGTCATCTAATATTTGGGTGATTATAAGACTTAGGCATGACGCTCTTAGAAACCTCTTAGAAACCGGGTTTCTTTTTCTCATAAACCCGGTTTCTTTGCCTAATTCCTGGATTATTTGAATATATATCTGCTCTTGGTTCTATGCCACTTGTATCGGTGATTATACCAGCTTATAACAGTGAAAAAACAATTCGACAGACGATCGAATCTGTTTTAAACCAAACGTTATCTGATTTTGAATTAATTGTAATTAACGATGGTTCGCAAGATTCAACCTGGGATATTGTTTCTAGCATCGCCGAGCCGAGATTAAAAATATATTCCTATTCCAATGCTGGCGGTGCTGTGAGTCGCAACCGAGGATTCTCCCATTCAGCGGGTGAATTTATCGCTTTTTTAGATGCAGATGACCTGTGGACACCCGATAAACTAGAAGCTCAATTAAAAGCTTTGCAAGCAAATCCCCAAGCAGCCGTTGCTTACAGTTGGCTAGATTCTATCGATGAATCCAATCAATTTGTTCGTCACGGCTGTCACTTTACAGAAAATGGTGATGTTTTCGTCAAGTTATTGTTAACTTGTTTTGTGGAAAGCGGCTCTAACCCATTAATTCGCAGGCAAGCATTTATCGATGTAGGTGGCTTTGATGAGTCGCTTCCCGCTAGTCAAGATTACGATCTATACCTGCGACTGGCCGATCGCTATCATTTTGTAGCTGTGCCAGTACCGCAAATTTTATATCGACTTTCTTCTAACTCGATGTCTGCTAACGTGCGGCGGCAAGAAGTAACAAGCTTGCTCGTGAGAGAACGAGCTTTTGAGCAGTCTTGCAGAGATTTACCAGAACAAATAAAACGTCAGAGTATCGCTAATTTTTACAAAGATGCTATTTATAGAGTTCTAGAAATGCCTCCGAAGCCACAAATAGGTTTAGAGGCTTTTAGATTACTTGTCAACGTTCTAAAGTACGATGAGGATTTATTCAAAACCCGAGTGTTTTGGAAAGCGATGCTGAAAAGTGCTACAGTTGGTCTGCTGCCACCACATCTGGCTAAATTAATGTTAAATAGAATGAAAAATACTTACGATTTAAAAACTTTATTTTATCATATGAAACGATAGTATTAACAGTATGTAGTTGCGCTTTAGCGCCGTATGTTGTATGTAGTTGCAGTATGTAGTTGCGCTTTAGCGCCGTATAATCATTCAGATGTAACCAAAACGACATCGCAAAAACTTGGCGCTGGCGCTCAAACTGGATCGCGCCGTGTCCCTACAAGCAATTTTAATCATTCAGATGTAACCGGAAACGATATAATATCATCTCCGGTAGCATCGGTAGCGTCAGCCGGGGCGGGTTTAAAAAATTTCTCGCGCTCTTATAGAATGGCTGGTAAAACCCGCCCCTACTCCCGTCAAAAATTATACACTACCGTTGCTAGCGGACATCATATAACATGTTGTTCACCGTACAGATAAAAAATGGTGCGTTACGCTGTCGCTAACGCACCCTACAGATTTTTTGGTTTTGACCTTGGCGATACGGATAATTAAAACTTATTTAAGTCAATACCGGCTTCTTTCGCCATTGCTGCCAAACCTTTTTTCTCGATAGTTTTAATTGCCTTGGTAGAAATCCGCAGCTTTACCCAGCGTTTTCCTTCGGGCCACCAAACGCGCTTGGTCTGCAAGTTAACTTCCTGTAGCTTTTTGGTGCGGATGTGGGAGTGGGAAACGGCATAGGCGTTATTGGCCTTTTTACCAGTTAGCTGACATACCCGTGACATAGAGATCTCCTTTGCTGTTTTTTGCGTGCAATCTTTTATTGTATCTCTTGGAACTCGTTGAAGAGGACGCGGTGATGCACCGGACGCGGTGATGCGGTGAGTTTCACTGGAGGCAGAGCCTCCAGAACTACGTTACCAGGCCGGAGCCTGGTAACGAGGCGAAATCCCCGCGTCCGGTGCGTCCTCTTCCCAGTAAGGGGGTGAGGTTAAATCGCTCTTTGAGTCAAACGAGTCAGGACTTGGTTTGAGCGCTCGACAAAAGATTTCATTCCTTCGGCGTTGAAGCCTTTTTGCGCCATCAGCGCTAAATCGTAGACGTGATGACAAATCATATTCGCTAGCTCGCTGGTGGGAGAAGTACCTTCGCCTTGGAGAATGCTGCCTTGACTCAGACTAGCAAGATTCTGGATCAAGGGGTGAGCGGTGTTGACGACTAAAGTGTGTTCTTCTGGGAATTCCACCGCTTGCTGCTGCAATAGGGCGTTCATATCCCGCAAGCGCCGCAGAAATTCGGGTAGCAGTACCATTGCTGGTGGGGTGCCTTGGGGATCGTCTGATTTGAGCGCTTCGGTGCGAATGGTAACTTTAGGTTTGTTGAGAGCTTGCTGGAATAGCTCTTTAATCAGTTCGCTGCGGGTTTTGTTGGTTTTGGGGTCAACTATTTCCCCTGCTTTATCTTGTTCGAGCAGGGTTTGATCTAAATCGGCGTCTACGCGGGAGAATTTCACATCTTTATATTCCCGCTCCAGGAACGAGATGAAGTGGGTATCGATGAACGAGTCCATAAACAGGACTTCGAGTCCTTGTTTTTTGTGCAGTTCTACATAGGTTGCCTGCGCCACTTCATCGGTACAGTAATAGACGCGGTTAGAGTGCTTGTCTTTGTTGCGCTCTAGGTATTCTTTGAGAGTGGTGTATGGCAATTTTGGAGTTTGTTCTCCTGCTGGGGTAACATCCTGCCAAGCGTCGCCTTCTTGGGATTGTACTTGGACAGTAGGAGTATCGCTCCCGGAGTCACCTGCCGCAAAAGTGGTGCGATAGATAATGATGTCTTCGACTTGCTTTTTAAACTTGTCGTCGTTGAGAGAGCCGAATTTGACGAAGGTGCTGATGTCTTGCCAGCAGCGGATGTATTCAGGGCGGCTGTCGCGGTATAGTTCGTTTAAGCGATCGCCTACTTTCTTGGCAACGAAATCGGCGATTCTGCGAACGGTGCGATCTACCTGCAAGGCGCTGCGCGAGACGTTGAGCGGTATGTCGGGACTATCGATGACTCCCCGCATCGGCAGCAGAAACTGGGGAACGATCTCTTCGCAATGATCGCTGACAAAGACTTGATTGCAGAATAGCTTGATGTTGCCTTGGCTGACGTCTACATCCGGTCTTAATTTCGGGAAGTATAAAATTCCGTTGAGCAGGAATGGGTAATCCGTATTTAGATGCACCCACAGCAGCGGTTCTTCCTGGAACGGATACAGATAGCGGTAGAATTCCAAATAATCCTCTTTGGTGAGGTTTCTGGGAGATTCCCGCCACAGTGCTTTTTGCCGATTGATCTGCTCGCCGTCGAGTTTAATCGGTACTGGCATAAAATCGCAGTAGGTTTTCACCAGTTGCCGAATGCGAGACTGTTCCACGTACTCGAGTTCCTCTTCCATCAGGGTGAGGGTGACGGTGGTACCGCGCTGGGTGCGGGGCGAGTCTTCTAATTGAAACCTTGGGGAACCATCACAAGACCAGTGAACCGCTTGCGCCCCTTCTTTGTAAGATAGGGTGTCAATTTCGACTTTCTGGGCGACCATGAAGGCGGAGTAGAACCCCAGACCAAAATGACCGATGATTTGCCCTTCGGCAACGCTTTGATATTTTTGGATAAATTCTTCGGCGCTGGAGAAGGCGACTTGATTGATGTATTTTTTCACCTCATCGGCGGTCATGCCAATGCCGTTATCGCTGATGGACAAGGTTTTTTTCTCTTTGTCCATGATAATCTGGATTTCTGGAGCATCCAATTCGCCAGAGGTTTCGCCTGCATGGGAGACCATTTTCAGCTTCTCAATCGCATCCACGGCGTTCGAGACGAGTTCTCGCAAGAAAATTTCGTGGTTCGAGTAGAGAGATTTCTTGATAATGGGAAAAATATTCTCGGTGTGAATAGTGATGTTGCCTTGTTCCAGTACGGTCATGGCTGTTATCTCTTGTGCTAAAACGAACTTAAATAAATATTTTCGCCCAGGAGTGACCTTTATAGATCCGGGATTTTACCCTGGTAGTGATTCGGTTTTCCCTACATGATGGATATATCAGCAACTTTAACACCCGCATCAAAGTTTTTATCCTCTGTTCCGGGCTGGGTCAAGTTTGGCGCTGCTATAAATCTTTCTCCCTTGGCTCAGGCGCTATTGGCTAAATTTGGTACAATCGGCGAGAGCCAAAAAGTGTGACCCTATTCATGGTAACCTAACTTTTATGAGGCCAATTATATCGGTGATTATTCCCGTTTACAACGGGGAAAAAACAATAATAGAAACGATTGAATCGGTGCTAAAGCAAACATTTACAGATTGGGAATTGATTATTATAAATGACGGTTCAACAGACCAAACATTGGATATTGTAAATCGCATCCAAGACTCGCGAATTAAAGTGTTTTCCTACCCGAATGCCGGTTTATCTGCGAGTCGGAATCGGGGAATTGCCAAAGCGAGGGGGGAATATATTTCTTTTATCGATGCCGATGATTTGTGGACTGCGGATAAGTTAAAATTCCAACTAAAGGCGCTAGAAGAAAATCCGCAGGCAGTTTTGGCTTATAGCTGGACGGATTGTATTGATGAATCTGGTCAACTTCTTGGTCCGGGAAGCCACAGTACTGTCAGTGGCGATGTTTATGCAACGCTGCTGTTGAATAATTTTCTGGAAAATGGATCTAATCCGCTAATTCGCACTAAGGTTTTTACCGAAGTTGATGGTTTTGACGAATCGCTGAACTCGGCTGAAGATTGGGATATGTGGCTGCGGTTAGCAGCGCGATATCCTTTTGTAGCCGTGCCTTTTCCACATATTTTATATCGAGTTTATAGGAATTCCATGTCTGCAAATGTTTTGAGAATGGAAGCAGCTAGCTTGCGAGTGATTGAGCGCGCTTTTATGCAAGCGCCCGAATGTATACAAAATTTGAAAAATGACAGTATTGCTAATATTTACAAATATAATATTTTCAAAGCTCTGCAAGAGCCTATAGCAAGAGAACAAGGCTTAATAGCAACCGGATTTCTCTGGAAGGCTATCAAACACGAACCAGCTTTGCTGAAAAAAAGAATTATATGGAAAGTTTTTTTGAAAGCTGCAATAGTATTTATCTTGCCTACTCACCAAGCTGAGATATTACTAAAAAAAATGGGTAACTTAGCCAATATTACTGCTTTATTTGTACACCTGCGACGAGAACCATGAGTAATTTATATAATTCTATGCGGGACTTACGCGCGACGATAGAAAGCGGGTTTCTACCTATATCTTTAGTTTCCGAAACAACTATTTTCAGAGAAACCCGGAATATGAGTGTAAGTAATGCTATGGATAAAATGGAGTTGATATGCCACTTATTTCTGTAATCATTCCTGTATACAACGGTGAAAAAACTATCGGTGAAACGATGGCATCGGTTTTACAGCAAACTTTTGCAGATTTTGAATTAATTGTCATTAATGATGGTTCTATAGACAGAACATTGGAGATAATATCTAGTTTAAAAGACCCTAGAATAAAGGTTTTTTCTTATCCCAATGCTGGTTTGGCTGCGAGTCGTAACCGTGGTATTTCTGTTGCTGTTGGTGAATATATTTCTTTTATCGATGCTGATGATTTGTGGACGCCGGATAAACTAGAAGCTCAGTTAAAGGCGTTGCAAGAAAATCCCCTTGCTGCTTTGGCTTATAGCTGGACGGATTTGATTGATGAATTGAGTCAATTTATCCGCATTGGGGGGCACGTCACCGTCAATGGCGATGCTTATGCCAATCTTTTGCTAGTGAATTTTTTGGAAAATGGTTCCAATCCTTTGATTCGACGGCAAGCTTTAATCGAAGTCGGTAACTTTGATGAGTCTCTAAAATCGGCTGAAGATTGGGATATGTGGTTGCGCTTAGCGGCGCGCTATCCTTTTGTTGCCGTACCAGTGCCACAAATTTTATATCGGGTTAATTCAAATTCAATGTCTACTAATGTTTTTAGGCAAGAAGTAGAAACAGTAAAGGTTATCGAAAAAGCTTTCTTGCCAGCGCCAAAATCTCTACAATACCTGAAAAAATATAGCCTCGCAAATGTCTATAAGTATCTCACGTATAAGGCACTTGAAGGTTCTCCCAAACGAGATAGAGGCTTGGTAGCGGCAAGATTTATGATGCAGGCGATTAGATGCGATCGCACGCTCTTTCGCAAGCGAGTAATCTGGAAAGTCTGGTTAAAAATTTTGATGGTGATAATTCTTCCTCGTCGCCTAGCTGAGCCATTGCTTGCCAAAATGAACCAACTCTTTAATCTCCACGCTTTACTGGTTCACATTCAAGTTAAACTTCCTACTGAAAAATTATCTTAAGAGTAATATGCCAACAATCTCTACAATCATTCCAGTTTACAACGGGGAAAAAACAATTAGAGAGACAATTGAATCGGTTTTAAATCAAACCTGGTGCGATTTTGAATTAATCGTTATCAATGATGGTTCAGAAGACTCAACTTTGGATATTATATCGACAATTTCAGATTCTCGAATTAAAGTATTTTCTTATCCCAATGCCGGTTTAGCTGCGAGTCGCAATCGGGGGATTTTTCATGCTTCTGGGGAGTATATTGCTTTCCTCGATGCTGACGATCTCTGGACTCCCAATAAGCTAGAGGCGCAATGGAGAGCATTACAGGAAAATCCTCAAGCTGCTGTAGCTTATAGTTGGACTGATTGTATTGATGAATCGGGTCAATTTTTACGTCGAGGTAGCCACATCACCGTCAACGGCGATGCCTATAGCAAACTTTTATTAATTGATTTTTTGGAAAATGGTTCTAGCGTGTTAATTCGCCGACAAGCTATCGATGCAGTCGGTGGATTTGATAATTCTCTGAATCCGGCTGAAGATTGGGATCTATGGCTGAAATTGGCAGCGCGCTATCATTTTGTAGCTGTTGCATCGCCTCAAATTTTATATCGAATATCAACTGATTCAATGTCTACTAATGTTTGGAAAATGGAAGCAGCGTGCTTGCAGGTGATTGAACGAGCTTTTGCTGTAGCGCCTAATGAGTTACAGCATTTGAAAAAGCACAGCATCGGTAATATTTATAAATACCTGACTTTCAAATCCCTGGAAGGATTTCCACAACGAAAAAAAGCCGGAGCTGGAATAAAATTTTTTTGGGGCGCTGTGAGATGCGATGCTGATTTACTTTGGTCGCGAGTTTTATTGAAAGTGTTGGTTAAAATTGTAGCGATCGCTCTCTTGCCACCTCAACAAAGTCAAGCCTTGTTCGCTAAATTTCAAAAATTATTTTACACTACTACTATTTTGGGATTTCTCAAATTAGATCCGGATTCACTTTCTTAGGCGCATAACTGTATCAATAATTTCTTGAGGTGGATTCTGGGAAGCTAAGTATTCATAAACTCTCGCTTCTACGTATTTTTTCGGCATAAAATCAACGATTAAAAATCTGATGATTTTATTCAGATAGCACAATACGTATTTCCATTGAGGAATCTGCTCAGAATCGCGGTTACTGGAGTGTAGATTCACAATTAGCCATATATTTTGATTGGCTTTTAAGGTGGTTAAACCTTTAATTATCTCCCATCTTGTAGATATACTAGGTTGTAAATACCACTGTAACCAATAAGGCATATAACGGATAAAATCTGCTACTTGATAGTCAGTATTTGCTTGTAGCTTACTAGATAAAATAGCTTTAAAGCCAGCTTTTTTCGCTCGCATAATATACTCGTAATCACCACCGTGATGGCGTAACCTCTCGGCATTTGGCAATCCAATCTGATCTGTAATACCCCGTGGAATTACAACAATATTTCCACACAAAACTTCAACTTCTAATTCTTCAACTGACGAAAAGCGATTGATGTTGCTAATTGGTTTGAAACCCTTTTCCGAGCCACTATAAACAATCCAGTCTGGATAGTTAATATTTCTAACAATGCCTCCAACAATGGTTTCTTTATATTTATACGAATTACAAATATAGGTCAAATTAAAAATGAAATTTACATCCAGACAAATGTCATCATTCAGCCAAACAAAATAATCCGGATTGAGGTTTTTAATTGCATATTCCATGCCTTTGACAATCGCTCCTGTCCACCACAGGGAACCATCCCCTTCTATGAGATGAACTGAAGGAAAATTATTTTTTATTAATTCTTGCGTGCCATCTGTGGAACCATCATCTACTACAATGACAAAAATGGTTTCTTCGTAGTTAATTTGATTGATTTGAACAGAAAGTTGTTCTAGGATTTTTTTGGTAATTTTTTGCCTATTTCTGACGGGTATTACGATCGATATAGCTGACATATAATTTCAATAGTATTTATATTGATATTTTCTTCTTTAAATAAACCAAAGGACTGAGGAAGCTTCCCCAGAAAAATTCCATTTCGCACGCAGCAATTACATCTGTTTTAAGGGAGCCTTTATACTTGAGGGCGTGCCGGATAATTTTCCGCAAATTTCCCAGCAGTGTTCTGATAATTACAATCGGTTTTTGTAAATTATTGGCATTAATTAGTCGTAGTTGACAAGTAGCTAAACCACAGCCGCGAGAAATAGAAAGTAAGTAATCTTTTTCTAGTCGCCAGTGGGGAATTTGATGATAACTGTGCAAGTCGGGATGATACCAAATTTCCCAGCCTGCTTTGTGCATGTATAACAAGGGTTCGTAATCATCTCCTTGAATCATTAAACCCGGCAGTTTTCCAGTCAGGGTAGGACGATTAGGAACGCTTTCACACCAAGCTTTTTTACGCACTACTAACGAAGCACCGGGTGGAAGTCTCAAGTTATCGGGATCGAATAAATGAGGTTTGTTCCCATGTTCTCTAATTGCCAGAAATGCTTGGATTCTTTCAAAGTTTTCAGGCGGTTTTACTTCAAAATCTCCGTGAATTTGTCCGCTGAATGCTCCAGCTTTGGGATACTTTTGAGCAAATGAGTAAGCTTGTGCTACCCAATCTGGAGCAGGCAGGTTATCATCATCTAGAAAACCAATTAATTCCCCTTTTGCTTCTCGAACTGCTCGCAGTCGAGCAAAGGCGGCTCCCTGTTCGGCTTCAAAACTATACCGAATGGGAACTTTTGCTTGATATTCCTGAATCACCTTGGCTGTATCGTCTTTGCTGTTGTTATCGACGATCAGAATTTCCCAAGAAATTTGCTCGGTGCCGATTTGATTTTCCAATCTCTCCAGCATTTTAGGCAACCGGCTTTGTCCGTTATAGGTAGGAATCGCGACTGTTAGGTCAATGGTCATTGGCTAATTGCAAGCTTGCTAATTGCTAGGAGGGGTGGAATAATAAGGTTGATGCTCTCTGGTTTTAGGTTTGACTTTGGCTGTCTAAATAGACTTTCTTCCAAATAAAGAATGGACTCATTAAGCTAGTTAAATACAGATGCATTTCGCAAGCTGCTGCTAGATCGGTTTTGATTTGTGTTCGATATTTCAGTACGTGAAAGATGATTTTCCTGATATCGTTTGCCATGTAGGCTAGCATTGCTAATGGTCTTTGCCAAGTTTTAACGCTTAGCATTCGGGTGACGTGGCGACTCAGACCAATCCCCCGAATAAATGGTATTAAGTATTCTTTATTTAGTCTCCAATGGGGGATTTTGTGACCAATTTGCATGGCGGGATTGTACCAAATTTCCCAGGCAGAACGTTGAATGTAAGATAAAACCTCTAAGTCTTCACTTGTGAGCATTTTGCCATTGGCTCTGCCAGTTAAAATTAACTTACTGGGTACGCATTCTAGCCATGCTTGCTTACGCACCACTAACCCGGCTGATGGGGGCAAAACTTTTTGGTGGGGTTCATACCGCAATGGATTAGGCCCGCGTTGGGTGATGGCTAGAAATGGGGCTATTCTGTCAAAGTTTTCCGGCGGTTCAACTTCATAAAGTGGGTGAACAAGGCTGGCATAAGCACCTGCTTGGGGATATTTTTCGCTAAAAGCATAAGCGGATGCTACCCAATCCGGTGCTGGTAAATTGTCGTCATCGAGAAAACCAATCAAGGGACTTTTGGCGGCTTCTACTGCCTTTTCCCGTGCAAATGCTGCTCCTTGTTTTTTTTCTTGTATATATCTTAAGGGGAAGTTTTGAGGCCAGTTTTCTTGATAGGCTTGAACGACTTTAGCTGTATTATCGGTGCTGTTATTGTCGATGACAATAATTTCCCAACAGATGTTTTCTGTATTAATCTGCGTTAGCAGTCTATCTAGCACTTCTGGTAAACGCCGTTCCCCGTTGTAGGTTGGGATGGCTACGGTAAAGTCGATCTTGGTTGCTTGGGGTTTCATAGGAGTTGCTTTCTCATTGCATCCGGAGCGCAATGGACTTGCTCTATAGAGAGTATGCCCAAATTTACTGAGAAACCTGACAGGGATTTGATTTATTTAACAAATGCTCTAAGGCGGATTTTTCCAGATGCATCCCTCAAGAGAGGCGGGTTTTGAATCTCTGATTTTTTCACAAATTTTTCACAACCCGCCTCTTACACGTGGCTCCAATTCTACCTTTATCTAGGTTGTACCGCAGCTGATAAGCCCAATGTTTGTTTTTTGTTAAAAGCCAAGGCGTTATCAGCGTAATCGATGAAAATGGTATCGCCGGGAACAAAGGCGTTTTCTAGGATTTTAGTGGCGATCGCATTCTCCAACTCCCGCTGGATTGCCCGCTTCAGCGGACGCGCGCCGTACACTGGATCGTACCCCGCTTCGACGATATGGTCGGCAGCCGCCTGGGATATTTCCACGCCGATTTTTTGGTCGGCGAGTAATTTCCGCAGGCGTTGCAGTTGAATTGCCACAATTTGCCGCAATTCGCCGCGCCCCAAGGCGTGGAACAGGATCAGATCGTCAACGCGGTTGAGGAATTCGGGACGGAATTGCTTTCTGAGGGCGTCCATCACTTGTTTCCGCATCAGTTCGTAACGGCTATCGTCTCCACCAAATTCTAGGATGCGATCGCTTCCTATATTACTCGTCATCACAATCACCGTATTGCGAAAATCTACGGTTCTGCCCTGGGAATCGGTAATCCGTCCGTCATCCAGCACTTGTAACAAAATATTAAACACATCCGGATGCGCCTTTTCCACTTCATCGAGCAATACCACCGCATAGGGACGGCGGCGAATCGCTTCCGAAAGTTGTCCGCCTTCTTCATAGCCTACGTATCCCGGAGGTGCCCCAACTAACCTCGATACCGAGTGTTTCTCCATATATTCCGACATGTCGAGGCGCACGAGGGCGTCTTCGGCGTCGAATAAAGAGTGGGCTAAAGCGCGGGCTAATTCGGTTTTGCCGACGCCTGTGGGTCCCATGAACAAAAATGACCCTATTGGGCGTCCGGGGTCTTTCATGCCCGCCCTAGCGCGGCGTATCGCCGCCGCAACGGCTGATACGGCTTCATGCTGTCCGACAACTCGCTGATGCAGTTGGGATTCTAATTGGAGTAATTTTTGCCTTTCTGACTCTAGGAGACGGTTAACGGGAATTCCCGTCCATTTTCCCACAATTTCGGCGATATCTTCTTCGGTGACTTGTTCGCGCAACAGGGAGGAACCTTGGGAGTGTAGCTTCAGCAGTTCGGTTTCTTTGGCTTCGCGATCGCGCTGCAAGGTTTCCAATTTCCCATATTTTAATTGTGCCGCCTTGTTGAGATCGTAAGCCCGTTCCGCTTGTTCGATTAAGACGCGCAGTTGGTCTTCTTCTTCTTTCATGGCATTAATAGCTTCTAATAGCTGTTTTTCTCCTTGCCATTGGGAGTTGAGTTCCAACTGTTTGTCGTGTAACTGTTTCATTTCCGCTTGAATGCGTTCCAAGCGTTCCGCCGAAGTGCGAAAAGTTCCCGTCACCGCGCCGAGCCGGTTGCCTTCGGCTTCCAGGGAGAGTTTTTCCATTTCTAGCTGCATTAAGCGGCGTTCGAGGGTTTCTAACTCTTCGGGTTTGGAAGTGATTTCCATTTTCAATTTGGCAGCTGCTTCGTCTACCAAGTCGATGGCTTTATCTGGTAAAAATCGATCGGAAATATAGCGATCGCTCAGCGTCGCCGCCGCCACCAAAGCGGAGTCGGTAATTTTCACTCCGTGGTGAACTTCGTAGCGTTCTTTAATTCCGCGCAGAATTGAGATGGTATCTTCGACGTTTGGCTGATCGATGAAAACTTGTTGAAAGCGCCGTTCTAGAGCCGCATCTTTTTCGATAAATTTGCGGTATTCATCGAGAGTTGTGGCGCCGATACAGCGCAATTCTCCGCGCGCCAGCATTGGCTTGAGTAAATTGGAAGCATCCATGCCGCTTTGAGATCCACTTCCAGCACCGACGACGGTATGAAGTTCGTCAATAAATAGGACAATTTGCCCTTCCGAGTGGATTACTTCCCGCAAAACGGCGCGGAGACGGTCTTCAAATTCGCCGCGATATTTGGCACCGGCGACAATGCTACCCATATCGAGGGAGATCAGGCGGCGATTTTTGAGGGATTCCGGAACGTCGCCGTTGACGATACGCTGGGCTAAACCTTCTGCGATCGCAGTTTTTCCTACTCCCGGTTCACCCATTAAAACCGGGTTGTTTTTAGTCCGCCTGGATAGCACTTGGATGGCGCGGCGAATCTCGTCATCGCGCCCAATTACAGGGTCGAGTTTACCTGCTTTTGCTTGTTCGGTGAGATCGCGTCCGTATTTTTCCAATGCTTCGTAGCGCGACTCTGGATTTTGATTGGTGACTTTTTGCGAACCGCGAACCGCTTTAATTGTCGCTTCTAGTTTTTGAGCATCGACATCGAACCCGCGCAGTAAGCGGCGCCCCATGCGTTCGTCTTCGGCGAGGGCGAGTAACATGTGTTCGACGGAGATATACCCATCTCCCCAAGTTTCCCGCAATGCTTCTGCCCGATCGAGCATTACGTCTAAACTGCGTCCCAAATATAACTGATCGCTTTTGGGTACTTTGGGTTGAGTCCGCATAAACGCTTCGATTTGCTGCGTCATGCGATCGCTATCTACCCCCAATCGTCCCAGAATCCGCTGTGCTAGACCATCTTGTTCGACTAGAGCGATCGCCAAATGCTCGACTTCCAGCTGCTGCTGCTGGTAGCGCCGCGCTACGTCTTGCGATTTTACTATTGCGTCCCAGGCTTTATCAGTAAACTTATTAGCGTCGGTTGGCTGCATTGGTTAAAAATCTCTTTTGTAGAATTATCCGGTATTTCAGCAACTGCTGCGATTTTACCTATGGTATTGCCTCACCCGGCTGTTTGTTATCAGTCTGAGGCAGCGTACAAGACAAAACTTACTTCTTCGGGAGCATTTACCTCCTTTTGACGCAAACCTTCCTGCTTCAACCAAGGATGATGGCATCAACAGTCCCCAGGCGTAAAGAACGCGCTTGCGCCACCTACAAGGGTTCGTCTCTTCTATTTTATTAACTCTCGGTCTTTACGGAACGCGCCGACGAACTATCAGGACTTACCCTTGGGTAACCTAGCACCGGGTTTCTCTTTGCCCGATCAATCCGTCCCCAACAACAGGGAGCGAAGTCCAAAACCCACTTTTGCTTCACCTCATCCGGTGACTTTCCGGATGCACCAGTCTGTTGCTGCTACTTTGGGTTTTGTAAATTTATGTGTAATTTCGCTGAACCGATTATTTTTTTACTTATCTATTCCGTAATTTAACCTGTTTATATATCCGCTTAACCTGACAAAATATAATTTCAAATTTTGATAAAAATTTGCTTTATATACCCCCGCTCAACAATTATAATTGTTACTGTTGTTATAGCTGGTTTGGATTTAAGTTGCTCCTGATTAGTAACCTATACAGAAAGGATAAATCCCGTGAGATGAATCACATCACCCTGCTTCCCAGCCAGTAAAAATCAACTAAGAGACTAGCCAATCAAGCGAGCAAATATGAAGCGCATCAGTCAAGCATTCTTCGCATTAGCAGCCACTAGCTTGGGATTAGTTTCATTACCTGCAACTGCCAATGCATTTACGATAAGATATGCCCCCGAATACACAGATAGCCAATTTGAATCTTTAATTTCTAGCGGTGACTATCGCGAGGAATTTGTCGTTCAAAGCCAAATTGGCAACAATGCAGTTCAAGGTGAAAACCCTTGGAGTGGACAAAAAGAACTGCATATATTTGATGCAGTTTATTCAAACAATTCTGCGCCATTCAGCCGCAGCTTACCCGATGTTGCTTCCAGCGATTATGGATTTACCAGCGGTCAAGCAGTAGATTTCATGCTGCAAGTAACAGGTTCGCAAGTCACCTATACAGTTGGCAATCAAGTGTTAACCAGTTCTAGTTTTACCGCTCCTTTTACAGATTTATTTTTGCGGACAAGAGCGGATAACGGCAGCATGTTGATTAGCGATTTGAGGCTAAACAATCAATCGATCAATGCATTAGAATCTAACAGTTCCGAGCCGTTAAAATATATAACGATCGGCGGATTGACGGGTGACTTTACGCTAACTGGTAAATCGACGATGACCTTTACCCAAGCTCCTTTTGCTCAAGCTACAAGGGGCGCACGAGTTGCGTATCAAATTAAAGCAGGTCGTTTAACTGATTCAGCTCGGAAAACTATTTTTGGTCAAACTCCTTCTAGCAGCGTACCCGAACCAAGTGCGATCGCTGCCCTATTAGTCACAGGTGGTTTTGTTGCAGCTTTTCATAAAAAGAAAAAAGTGGTTAACGAATAAATTGTAGGGGCAGGGGATTAGAGAAATTATTCTATGCCGTGCCCCCACAGATTGGCTCTCCCCTACTGAGAGCGATCAATTTATCTAATAATTAGTAGGTTGGGTTGAGCATAGCGTTACCCAACTCTACCAGCTAATAAGTTGGGTTTCGTACCTCATATCGTGTCCAACCCGCCCCTACAATGAAATTG
>DNGG01000184.1 GCA_003486675.1 Cyanobacteria bacterium UBA11372 | reverse complement strand
GGGGTAATCATAATTCCCCCAGTTTCTGTTTGCCACCTAGTAGCGACGATCGGACAGCGTTACCCACCAATTATGCGGTAATACCACATCCAAGCTTCTGGATTAATCGGTTCTCCCACGGTTCCCAGCAATCTTAAAGAAGATAAATTCCGCGACTTGGGATGGTGTTCCCCCATCTTAATAAATGCCCGAATTGCTGTTGGTGCGGTATAGAAAATAGTGACGCCGTATTTTTCAATTACATCCCAAAAACAACCGGGATTCGATGCCCGCGGCGCACCTTCATACATCACAGTTGTTGCACCGTTGGATAGGGGGCCGTAAACAATATAACTGTGTCCGGTAATCCAACCGACATCGGCGGTACACCAATAAACATCGGTATCTTGAATATCGAAAATCCATTTGGTGGTCATGTGGGTATAAAGGTTATAACCACCCGTTGTATGCACCACCCCTTTCGGTTTTCCAGTACTACCAGAAGTGTAAAGAATGAACAGCATATCTTCGCTGTCCATCGGTTCGGCGGGACAATCGGCGGAAACGCCTTTTTGTAAATCGTGCCACCAATGGTCGCGCCCCGGTTCCATGTGAATTTGCTGTGCGGTGCGCTTGACTACTAAAACATCCTTGACAGTTTCGACGCCTTCTGCTAATGCTTTATCAACTTGTTCTTTGAGGGGAACGATCGCATCCTTTCGCCATCCCCCATCTGCTGTAATCACCATTTTGGCTTGTCCGTCGATCAGGCGATCGCGCAACGCCTCGGCACTAAATCCGCCAAACACCACCGTATGCGGTGCGCCAATTCTGGCACAAGCTAGCATGGCGATCGCTGCTTCTGGAATCATCGGCATGTAGATCCCGATGCGATCGCCTTTCTGCACTCCCAATTGTTTGAGAACGTTCGCCATCTGGCAAACTTCCCGATGCAATTGCGCGTAGGTGAGAGTCCGCGAGTCGCCCGGTTCCCCTTCCCAAATCAACGCCGCCTTATTTTTGCGCCACGTTGTGAGATGTCTGTCAAGACAGTTGTAAGAAATATTAATCTTACCGTTGGCGAACCATTTAGCAAACGGCGGTTGCCAGTCGAGAACCGTATCCCACTTTTGGAACCAGTGCAACTCCGTTTCAGCCAATTCTGCCCAGAACTTCAACGGATCGGCCTTGGCCTTCTCGTATAGTTGCTCGTAGTCTTCTAAACTCTTGATATAAGCTTTCTGGGAGAATTCGGCAGCCGGGTGGAATAAACGCTTCTCTTGTAGGATTGATTCAATCGTCGATTGTGACATAGTGCAAAAGTTAGGTTTCAGGCGATACTTTTCCTAACATACTGGCTTCCCGGATTGCATTAGCCAAAGAAAATCTTTATTTTCATCAAGTTGCAAGTGGCAAGTCAGAATTCTAATAGGATAGAGTCAGGATAGGGCGATCGCCAACGCCAATACTAACAATAATATGGTTACAGCCAAGGAAACTAACTGTTTGAGCCGAAATGTATTGATTGTTGGAGGAGGCCCAGCCGGACTTGCCACCGCATTAATGCTAGCCAAGCAGGGATGTACGAATATCACCGTCTTGGAGAAACGCCCTGCGGCTGATTATTACGAGCCTGATAAATCATTTAACTACCTCATCGATGGTCGGGGTCAAAAATTGACCGATTTGCTTGGACTCACCGAGGAACTCTCAAAAATCGGCGTTCCCAGTACAGAATTCTATTTAACGCTGATTAAACCAAATGGCAACCAAAAAACATTTAAAGTACCTGTAGCAGATCCAAAGCGGAAAACTGCCTACTGGTTACCGCGCAGAGCATTTGTGTTATTGCTATACCAGGAAATTGAAAAAAATTGGCAACACTGCATCACCGTCCTGTTCAATACCAAATGCAGCGAAATTAGCAAGATAGCCGAATCGGAAAAACTCCAAGTTGTTGCTGAGACAGATAACAACAATTTGGTTAAATTTGCTCCAGATCTTTTGGTGGGTTGTGATGGCTTTAACTCGATTGTCCGCAACACCTTGAAACAGTGGGACGACTCGGCATCAGACAGATTTGAGATGAAATGTTTTCCCTCGCCCAGTGCAGGGCTGAGGTATAAAGTGTTAAGCCTACCGCCAAGCTTTCCTCTCGATTCGAGTGGCAAGGAACAGGCAAAGTGTGAGATGGCTTACGCCATTCGTGGAGCTTTTCGAGGTCGCAAGCTTGCCGTATCTTTGGGTTTATTACCGCTGAAAAATCCAGATGAACCCCGTAGTGCCAATATCATTACATGGCCTGACTATAAAATATGGGAATTGAAAAATAGTCACCAGGTGTACGACTTTTTTGAGAAAGCCTTCCCACAATTGCCTATAAGCCAAATTGTATCGCCGGAAGAAGCCGAGCGATTTGCTAAAAGTGAAGGTGGAAAATTTCCTACTCCTCAATACTGTTCTGGATTGTACTTTGTAGGCGACTCGATTGGCAGTGCTAGTGTAGTACTCTTGGGAGATGCCATTCATTGCTTTCCTCCAGATATCGGACAAGGAGTGAATTCAGCATTGGAGGATGTATTTGTCCTGAATGAGGCACTTTCTAAGAGCGATCGCAATCTCTCAGTTGCCTTGCCTTTATACGAATCCTGGCGCTTTCCTGATATCAAAGCTTTAATCCGTCTGGCTCAAATTGCTTATCCTTGGCAGTATAACCAAGCTCCGCTTCGCCGAGCGCTGTGGAATATCAACTTTTTTTTCCGACTTCTACTCAGTCGTTCCCTGCCCTACATTTTTAGTCCTCCAGCTTTCTTCCTGATCCAGAACCATCAACTTTTTTATGGGGAAATCTTAGGCAAAGTTCAACGTACCACCCAGAACATTTTGGTATTAGCTTTGATGCTTATTTGTGGAGTTTTAGCTTTAGTAATGTTCAGGCTTCAGGCATCAAACTTTTAGGGGTTCAATTAGCGCTAGCGATACTTTTTTTACCAGACTTGGAGAGTATAGCGTCTTAGCCACAAGCGCATCCTTTGAGAATTACAGTCGTAAATGAAAGCTTACGCATGTATCATGCCCAGTGGCATCGTTAACGCAAGCCGGGGCGGGTTTATTTATCCTTTGCGCTGCTAACCACGATCTCTCGTAAAACCCGGCCCTACACCTGTCAAAAACACTTGCTTAAGGACGTG
>DNGG01000397.1:27656-33465 GCA_003486675.1 Cyanobacteria bacterium UBA11372 | reverse complement strand
ACCAATTGGTTTCAATTTGCCGGTCAAGAAAAATAAACAAGCACGGAAGAGGGGAAAGATGCATTCCAATCTCAAATCAAAAATAGCTTCAAGTCGGCTGCTGCGCGGCATCAAAGCGATGGGACTAATTGTAGCGACGGCGCTGCTGTTGCTGCTGTGGCGCACGCCAGCAGTAGCACAGGCGGCGCGGCATTATACTGAATTATCGTTTCCGCCGATCCCAGAAATCCAGATACCCGCCTACACCCGCTACCAGATGGACAACGGGATGGTGGTGTATCTGATGGAAGATAAAGACTTGCCCTTAGTGGGGGGAATGGCAATATTTCGCACGGGCGATCGCACCGAACCAGCAGAAAAGGTAGGATTGGCTGGGTTAGTCGGAACTGTAATGCGGAGTGGCGGTACTACTAAACATCCTCCAGACGAACTCAATCAGTTATTAGAACAAAGGGCGGCAGCGGTAGAAACAGGCATTGGCAGTACTTCGGGGAGTGCCAGTTTTAGCGCCCTCAGCGAAGATATCGAGGAAGTATTTGGACTGTTTGCGGAAGTGATACGGGAACCGGCATTTCCCCAAAACAAGCTAGATTTAGCCAAAGTGCAAATTAAAGGTAGCATAGCCCGTCGCAACGATGACCCAGAAGCGATCGCCAGTCGGGAATTCCAAAAAGTAATTTACGGCAAAGAAAGTCCCTATGCGCGCACCGAAGAGTATGCCACCCTGGATAATATTTCTCGCGCCGACGTGGTGAGTTTTTACCAGCAGTATTTCCACCCCAACAACGCGATACTGGGAATTGTGGGGGATTTTGACAGTAAAAGGATGCGAGATTTGATTCAAGCCAAGTTTGGCGACTGGAAAGCGAATCCGCAATTAAAAATACCCCCGCTACCGCAAGTATCGCAAGCCAACTCGGGAGGGATATTTGTTGTCAATCAGCCCCAATTGACGCAAAGTTATATCCAAATGGGACATCTCGGCGGTAAGTTTGACAGTCCAGACTATGGGGCGCTGGATGTGTTGAATAACGTGCTGGGTGGATTTGGCGGGCGGTTGTTTAATAACGTGCGATCGCGCCAAGGTCTAGCATACAGCGTCTACGGTGTTTGGAGTCCCCGCTTTGATTATCCCGGTACATTCGTCGCTGGCGGACAAACTCGTTCCGAAACCACCGTACCCTTTATTCAAGCCATTTTTAAAGAAATCGAACGCCTGCAAACCTCACCCATAACGCCGCAAGAACTCGCTTATGGCAAAGACTCGGTGATGAACTCGTTTGTGTTCAATTTTCAAGATCCCAGTCAAACCTTATCGCGGTTGATGCGCTACGAATATTTTGGTTACCCCGCTGATTTTCTATTCCGTTACCAGCGTGCGGTAGAAGCAACAACCGCGGCGGAGGTGCATAGGGTTGCCCGTAATTACCTCAAACCAGAGAACATCGTTACGCTTGTAGTAGGTAATGTCACGGCTATTCAGCCGCCGCTGACTAGCTTAGCTCAACGAGTAACGCCAATAGATATTGCGATTCCAGCCCCAACAACCGCCACTTCACAGCGATGAGTGCCTATCAAGGCTACCAATCTAAGAGGGGACATTCTGCGAAATGGAGAAGGGGAAAGGGGGAAAGGGGAAAGGGGAAAAGCGAAAAGGGGGAAAGGTGACGAAATTAGTAAAACAAGTAAAAAGCTGGAAAATTGATTTGATATAGCTTTTTTGCTGGAGTTATTTAGCTATAGCTTTTCCCCTTTCCCCCTTTCCCTTTTAGTTTTTGGATCGGTGGGATCAAATACCTTTTTTTTATTTGCTATAAATAATCTATTCAACATAATTAGAATTGTGTTGCCATTTTGGCAGATTTTTTTGACGAGCTGAGCGATCGCCAGGGCTGGTTCTTGGAAAGCCAGTTCGGTCAAGGTTTGTCCTAGTTGAAGGACTTGCCCTGGGTTGCAGATGTTGAGCAACAGGACTTATACCATCAATTGCTACATAAAATAACCGTATTTATACTGGAAATAGCGTCCCAACTTGAGCAGATCAGGAAATTCACGCAATTTTTATATTAATATAATAAAATTTTTAGACAAAACTTTACAAAAACTTGATAAATTTTGCTTGTGTTTTTACTTAACCTTTATATAGCTTGACTAGGATTATAGCTATCATTTTTTTTAGATGAGTAGTTTTGCTATAGTCATTTTCAACTACCTCTCCTCAAAACCGATGTTAACACCTAGATTGTAAAAACAGAGCATGATGAAATTAAAATTAGGTTTGACCAAGACTGCGGTATTATTAATTTCGACCTTAGTAACCAGCTTGGGCATTGCTGCCTCGCCTAGTCTGGCTGCTAGCTTGGCTGTTTCTCGAGGGTCATTCACAATTGACAATTATAGTCAAAGCCCCGAAAACCTTGCGAATTTACCTGACGATAGATCTGAGGCAATTGCAGGTAGTGGAAGTTCAGTTAATACGAATGGTATTCTGACTTCAGCTAAGGGTATTACTTCGGTTACTGGCAGAAATGTTATTGCTGATGCTCTGGCTTTGGCAAGTTTCTCAAAAGACCCACTTGAGTCCTTCAATTTTACCAGTAATGTAGCTTCTGGCGAGGGTAATACCTACTTTGGATTGGCACAAAGTGAAGCTAAAGTTGCTGGTGATTTTTCCATCAAAGCCGGTGATATTTTTTCTTTTGATTTCACAGCTTTTTTAGAGTTGTATACAAAATTAGAAAATCCCTTTGGAGAAATTGCCACTGCGAGCGGCGAACTATCCTTGGTTTTATTAGACATCACCAATCAGACTGTTTTAGACTCTTTTTCAGTGTTCAGTAAGATAGTAACGAGTGCATACGCGAAGCCATCAGAAGATGTTTTTAGTTATGACAAAAGCCAAAATATCAATATAGATTTTATCAAAAACTTGAATTTTGGCAGCATCGATAAAGAATCTGCCACAGCCTTGTTTCAGGGGTCGTATCGGCGTACTTTCAATAGCGATACTCGTCTACTCTTAATCGAAACAAAAACGAATAAAGTCACTGTCCAAGCTCCTGAACCATCGAGTACATTCGCTTTACTTTTCGGCTTTGGAGTGACAGGCGTTTTCTTGGGAGCAAAATCAAAAATTAACCGACAAGGCAAGTTATTTTCAACTGGGATTGACAAAGTTTAATTGAGCAACAGCCGGATTAATTCCTGGGTGATGGGAAAACCCGTTTGGCGTTCAAAGTGGAGAAACATAGGACTGGGATTGGCTTCTAAGAATATATATTCACGCCGGGGACTCAGACGCCAGTCAATTGCCGTCCACTCTAGCATCAATGCCTGGGTAATGGCGAGACACTGCTGTTGGACAAATTCGGGTAACTCTACGGGAATTAATTCAGCTTCTAAGTCTTGCCGAAAGTCTAAAGAAGGGCTGCGAATTTCGGCAGAATAAACTGAATTGGCAATAACATAGGTGCGGATGTTAGTGCCGGGAATATATTCTTGTATGGTGACTGGAGACAGACTGAAAGTTAAATTGAGTCGTTGGGGATCTAAATGGTCTTGGGTGATAAATTGGGTATGAGCGCCTCCATAGACCGGCTTAAAAATTGCTTTGTCTTGAGACTGGACGAATGCGCGAGCAAGTTCCGGATCGTTGCCGATCCAGGTGGCTGGAATTTTGACTCCTATTTGCTTAGCTTTATGCAACTGGAGCGGTTTTTCTTTGTGAAACTGGTAAGCTTGCCAGGAATTAACCCAACGGCAGGGGATAGCTTGCAAGAGCGATCGCATAGCACTCATGGCATCGTTGACGGCGATTCTTTGCCGATCTGGATCGTTTAACGAGGGGACGTCAACGCCAGAAAAACTACGCCAAAATACGCTGCGAATCTCTGAAAAATTTAATTTCCTGCCTCCAGGCAGAGTCAAATACCCCACCCCAGTATCTGGTTGCCAAGACAGGCGTAACTGAGTTGGAAACAGACAGGTATCTAAATAATCTACCGTCGCACCCGCCTGAGTCAGAGTTTGTTTTAAATGGGCAGCATGGGCATCTTCAGAATTACCCAGAATTAAGATATTCATAAACAATCGCTAGAGAGCTGATCAAACTGTTTGTTCATCGCTTTGGTTGTGAAGCAGATAATTTAGTTCCCCAGATAACCACTGGTTGAACATTTTGTCAATTATTTGTTGAGATATTTCAGGGGTTAACTCGGCTGGAATAAATTGTTCAACCATAAAAAGATGATAGCCTTGTTCGGTGGTGAAGGGGCCAATTAACTCTCCCGGTTGGGCACTAAATATAGCAGCCGCTAGATCTGGCTTTAAACCCCAACGATAAAGCTTTCCTTCGTAACCGCAAAGATGCCGACGCCTCTCGTCAATATCGTAAAGGTGAGCCGCTTCATAAAAACTGATTTCCTCTTCCTCAATTTGATAGAAGATTTCCTGAGCCAATTTTTGGTATGGGACAATTATTTGATAGAGCAATATTTGCTCGTAATCCAGTTTATTCTGAACAAAAGTTTTTTCGACTTCGTGGCCAAAGAGGGTTTGGGCTAATTTTTTAGCCAGCAGGCGATCGCGCATTCCAGCCTCCCACTCCTCCGGCGAGATCATCTCCGAAGCCAACCAGGCTAATGTCTGTGAAGCTTTCTCCAATCGCATTTCATAACGGATGCGGTCGGCTTCAGCTTGAATTTCTTGTGCCGTGATTGTTATGCCTCTTTCCTGAGCCGCTGTTTCGATGATTTTTTGAGATAAAATCTTCTGGTTGACAAACTTCAGTTGCTGGTTTTTTTTTAGGTAAAAAACAATTTCATCAGCCTCTATAGATGCTCTAGTCAAGTCAGTCATTGTTCGATTGGGATGGGAACGGTATACACACAAAACCTGGGTGGATCAAACGATCAAATCAGCAATATTGAGGGTGGTTGCACCTGTGGCATCAACAGTGCCCAAGACAACAGCTAAGATGCCATCTGTGGGATTTGGGCCAAGTTTAATTAAAGTCGCATCAGCCCCAGTGGTAGAGTTAATCGCGTTGTTAATTTGACCGTCGCCATTGAAATCAATTGTTTGAAGGACGATATTAGTCAAAGAGACTTCTCCAATTAAGGCAATCCGATCGCCTTCAGCTAAATTAAAATCGACGATTACATCTGCCAAACGCGGAAGAGCAGTAGGGTTAACCGTCTCGGTTCTCAGTCCAAAGGTATCGGCACCATTACCGCCAATCAAAGTATCGACACCAAAGTCACCGATGAGCAAATCGTTACCTTCGCCGCCATTGAGCCAATCGTTCCCTTTGCCACCGCGCAAGGTGTCGTTGCCATCACCTCCGTTGATATTATCGTCACCTTGGTTGCCGTTGATCAAGTCATCACCAGCTTCTCCAAATAACATATCGTCGCCTGCGTTACCAAACAGCTGGTTGTCATCCCTGCCGCCGATAATTAGATCCCAATTTACCGTCCCTACGATTATGGGGTTGTCGCTGGGGAAGCTTATGATTACGTTGAGTGGTGGCTGTGATATTGGATTGGCTTCGGTTTGTGCAGGTGCGCTGGCTGTAGCCTCGGTAATGGGGGGAGATTCGCTGGAAGCGTTGGCAGAGGCGCTACCGCTAGTTGAAGTGGCTGTGGGGTCGAAGGCAGAAGCACCGCTGCTACTGGTTTGTCCGCTAGGCAAAGTAGCGCTAGCCTGACTATTACTACTCCCACCCGTAGGATTGACTTGGGAGCTAAAACTGTTGTTGGCTGGGGTGGAATTGTTGTTGCTGGTGAATGCTACTGGCTCACTCACAACA
>DNGG01000397.1:27007-27366 GCA_003486675.1 Cyanobacteria bacterium UBA11372 | reverse complement strand
TTGTTGCTGGTGAATGCTACTGGCTCACTCACAACAGGTATGGGGTTGCTACCCCTACCCGTAGGATTGATTTGGGAGCTAGAACTGTTGCTGGCTGGGGTGGAATTGTTGTTGCTGCTCGATGCTACTGGCTCACTCACAACAGGTATGGGGTTGCTACTCCCACCCGTAGGATTGACTTGGGAGCTAAAACTGTTGCTGGCTGGGGTGGAATTGTTGTTGCTGGTGAATGCTACTGGGTTACTCACAACAGGTATGGGGTTGCTACCCCTACCCGTAGGATTGACTTGGGAGCTAAAACTGTTGCTGGCTGGGGTGGAATTGTTGTTGCTGCTCGATGCTACTGGGTTACTCACAAC
>DNGG01000397.1:0-26744 GCA_003486675.1 Cyanobacteria bacterium UBA11372 | reverse complement strand
GCTACTGGGTTACTCACAACAGGGGTTTGGTTGCTACCACCACCCGCGATCGCGAAAGCTTCTGTAGAGTTGTTGTGGACTGAACCACCTGCACGGCTGGAAGTCGCTCCAGCCGTGAACAGTTGTTCGCTAGCGTGACTGGTTTCTCCGGTGGAGGAGGTGGTCATTGCCTCACTCATAGCACCGGCACCGCTTTCATTCACAAAAGACATAGCGTTGAAGAAAGAACTGCTAGACATGGCAATTAATTTCCTTGTTTGGCTAAATCAAGCTCTACAATTGGTCTATTGGGATTGAGAATTGGTTCGCGATATCGAGTTGGTTTTATCGCTCCCAATCAAACTGCTACTGGCGGAATTAACTCAGCTATCTGACTACATAGGTTTCGCTAATGGTCTAATGCTGATATCAGTCACTTCAGCACTTCGAGGTAAACAAAGCGCGTTGATGACTACCGCAGCTACGTCCTCTGGCTGCATCAGGCGTTCGGGGTGATAGGGTTTACCTTCTAGCTGGTGAACGATCGCTTGTAAGGGAGTGGCAGTGCGTCCGGGAAACAGGCTGAGGACGCGCACTTGGTGTGGATTCACTTCTTCTCGCAAGCTGTCGGCGATCGCTTTGAGGGCGTGTTTAGTGGCGGCATACTGCCCCACCGTGGCTCTGGCATTCAAGCCTACACTCGAGTTGACGAAGGCGATTTGACCCCGGCAAGTTTTGAGCATGGGTAGCAGCGCTTGAGTCAGCAAATAAGGTGCGCGAACGTTCACCCGATACTGCCAGTCCAAGTCTGCAACGAGAGATGTTTCAATTGCCCCCATTGAGAAAACACCAGCGCTGTGAACCAAGATGTGGACTTGCCCAAAATCTTGCTCCATAGAAGCTTTTAGCTGCTCAATCTCTTCGTCCCGCCTCAGATCGATTTGATAGGCTTTTGAGCGGGGGGAAGTTTCTCGAATCCTTTGGGTGCAAGCATCCAGACTTTCTTTACTGCGCCCCACCAAGCAGAGAGTAGCACCCTCGGCTGCGAGTCCAAAAGCGATCGCTTTGCCGATGCCGCTACTGGCTCCCGTTATTACTGCAATTTGGTTAGCGATCGCGCTCATTATTTATTCACAGCCTCCCAATCTAACTGAGTGAAAAAAAGGTCTTTGAGTTTTTCCTATTCCTCCTTTTCTTTCAACAAATCTTTTGCCCATAATGCATCCGCAGCATTTTTAATTTCTGCAAATGCCATTTTCGACCTTTCGGCAATATCCAGCAGAGTATGGTTGCCATCGGACAAATTCAAAACCCACAAGAGAGCCATTGTATTTAGCTCCCGATCTTTCTGACCGCCGAACGAGCCGTATAGACCTCGTTTGCCGAGCTGCGGTTCGCATTTTTGGTTTTGATTTAAGTAGGTTTTATTATTGTCTAGAACCTGCAAAATCGACTGACATTTAGCCAAAGCATCTGCCAGATATTGGGGTTGAACAAAATCCAGATTGTCTGCCGATGTATGGTATTCGGGGAAACTGCCCCAAGGCGATCGCATCAAGCACCCCACAGCTAGATTAAATCCTGGCGAGCAATATTGTCGCTCATCGTAGCCATAGGGCGAGAATTCTACAATTTCATACTCTTGAGCCAAATTTTTGAGTATATAAGCCACAATTTTGTCTATTTCGGCATCGCCTCTGCGGCTTTTTTTGTAGGTAAACTTCCCTGAATCGCCCAAACAAGTTAATACTAAGCCATGTTTAATCTTGGCAACTTGTGCTTCATTTAAACAAAGCCAGGTAATCGAACCAATCGTGCCGGGAATGAAGATAAAACGGTAGGAATATCGCCTCTGAAGCTGGCTCAAATGTTGTGCTAGAAAGACAGCGATCGCAATTCCCGATAGATTGTCATTACCAAGAGACGGGTGACAGACATGGCACGATATCAGCACCTCATCTCTTGTTTCGCCTTTGAGGAAAAACTCCCCATAAGTTAGATAACCTTCCTCTAAAGAAGAGTCAATGCATACTTCATATTCTTCATCATCTTGCAATTTCAAATATTGCTTGTAGCTCAGACAAAAGCCCCAATTTTCTTTGTAATAGGAAGTTCTATAAGGAATCCAGTCCGGGTAATCCGGCAGAGTATGCAAGTGCTTGCTTAATTCGCTTAAAAATATCTTTTTTTTAACCGGCACGCTGTAACTGACCACGTGCAAATTGGATTGGCAGAAATCTACAACTTTCTCGCCCTTTGCATTTTTAATATAGGCGTCTTTGATGTTCCACTCTTTAGGAACCGTCCAATCAAAGACATGTGTTCCCGACGGCACTTCGTGAATTTCTAAGGGAATATACTTTTGGATTATTTTGAGAGTTTCTCTCACGCCATTCCCTGTAATGCTGCGGCAAATCGGATACAGTTCGGCTATCAGATGATGCATCTGTAACCCAAGCTCTGTTGTATTTCCAGTTTTCTGGGTCTGTGTTTCTTGTGCAATCATCGCTATACACCTGCTAGATGAGAGAGTGCCTTGACGGGAACAGATTCAAGCAAAGGCCAAGATAAATCTTTCTGGGATATTTCACTCACTGGTAGAGGCCATTCAATCCCTAAAACCGAATCGTTATAGCGCAAGCCAAAAGCGTATTCCGGTGCGTGAAATTCGCCCATTTGATACATCACTTCGCTTTCATCGGTGAGGGATTGGAAACCGTGGGCGAACCGTTCAGGAACGTATAAAGCGCGGCGATTTTCAGCAGTCAGTTCTACACCAATGTAAGATAAATAAGTTTCAGATTCTGGACGTAAGTCGATAATGACGTCATAAATAGCTCCCCGAATACAGCGAATCAACTTCGTTTCGGTGAAGGGAGGCTTTTGATAGTGCATCCCGCGCAGCGTTCCTTTTTTATAGTTAAAAGATAGGTTGCACTGGACAAGGTTTGGATTTAGACCATGAGCTTCAAATTCCTTGGTGCAGAAACTACGAGCAAAAAATCCCCGTTGGTCGGGTAGTATATCTAAGCCAATAACGAAGGCACCTTTTAATTTTGTTTCGCTAAAATTCATGAATTTCTTTCCTCCTTTTTTCGCTCAGAACACAATTTTACGGCAGTAAAATGCTTCTGCATATTTACTGGGTGAATTTGATTCCATTCCCCGGATTCTCAGCAGCGAACGGAAAGTTTCTTCGGTAAACCATTGCTTATTGCTTTGGGTTTTAAAGGCGTCCAGAGTGTACTGAATTTTGCGGCGGCAAATCGACTCATCTAGCTGGACGAAAAAGTTTGGTATTCCCAAATCGCCGTCGTATTTAGGGATTTCGTATTCCAGGATTAGATGATTTCTAAAGGTATTCCAAGTTAGGTCGGAGATTAAGCGGTGGTCTTGATGGAGATCCTGTCGGTAATGAGTCAAAATCAGGTCGGGTGAGAATTCTTGCTTCAATTGCTCAAAATATTCTTTGACCTCAATACCAGAGAAAGGAAGGAAGCCATCTCGGAAATCTTTAACGATTACTGTCTTGGCCTTTGCCTCTTTTAAGAAGAGATTGGCGCTGGCGATCGCTTCCTTTTCTCTCTCCTGGTTGGAACTGAAGACCACCCAATAAAAGGTGACGTTCTTGTAGTTTTCGATCAGCTTTAAAACTGTACCTCCACAGCCAATTTCGATATCATCGCAATGCGCCCCCAGACAGAGAACTCTGTACTCGGATTCGTTAGTTTTGTTAAAGCCGATCTGCATCATAATAATTAACCAACAAGTTGTTCCACTCTTTGGTCTTTCCAAACTTCCCAAGGTCTTTCGCCTCGCGCATACATATCATCCAGTTGCTGCTTTTCTCTAAAAGTGTCCATGACACCAAAAAAGCCCGTATATTTGTAAGCGGAAAGTTCTCCAATTTCAACCAATCTTTGGAAAGGTTCGCAAACGAGTTCTTCTCCGTAATTAATGTATTTGAAGATGTCTTTCTTGAACATAAAATATCCGCCGTTAATCCAGATATCCCGCTGTTTGACATCCTGGATTTTTCGCACCTGACCAGTTTCATCCAAGTCAACTAAATGAAAGCTTTGGCTCGGTCTGACGCACAAAAAGCTACCGATCTTATTTTGCTTGTGAAAACGATCGATATACGTCGGCAGGTGTAAGTCGGTCAAGCCGTCACTGTAGTTAGCCAGGAAGTATTCTTCTCCATCGAGATATTCTTCAATTGCCTTGAATCTTTGACCAATATTGGCAGTCAAGCCGGTATCCACAAAAGTGATTTTCCAGTCTTGAATATCCCGATTAAATAATTGAATATTTGCCCCATTGGATAAAGTAAAGTCATTGGAGAGCCATTCATTATAGTTTAAGAAATAGCTCTTGATCGTGTCTGCTTTGTAACCCAGGCACAAAATAAAGTCTTTGTGTCCATAGTGGGCGTAGTATTTCATTACGTGCCACAAGATCGGTCGATAGCCGATAGGCACCATCGGCTTGGGTATGCTTTCTGAATAGTCTCTCATTCGGGTGCCAAGACCACCACAAAATAAAACAACTTTCATTTCCAATTTCTCCTGTTTGATTTACATATGAGGTATCAAATTTGGTTTAGGCTAGACCTCGGCTGGTAAAAGTCCTAAAAATCTAATGCAATTTAGTGTGCCATAGTTAATTTGATAGAAGTTGCCAAACTGGCAATTTCTTGGCTCGTTGTAATTCTCAACTTAGAAACCGGGTTTCTGGGGGCATTTGGCACAGAAACCCGGTTTCTGTGCCGAAATCGGGTTTCTGGCGGCGATCGCGAAGCGTGCCTCCAGGCATATCGCTCATTCCCAAGCGACGATTTGCCACAGACGATCAACCTAGAAACCGGGTTTCTGGGGGCATATCGCTCATTCCCAAGCGACGATTGGGCACAGAAACCCGGTTTCTGTGCCTGCAAGCGATTGCAGCGGCACGCTACGCGTGCCGCTGCAACAAAACCATCAGTTCGGACTCTAGGAGTAAACTTGCACTTCGGGAATTGGCACGACAAATTTCCCGCCCCAATTGCGGATATGAGCCATTTGTGCTATAATCTCTTCCTTAAAATTCCAGGGCAAAATCAGCACATAGTCGGGTTGAGTTTCGTTAATTTTATCTGGGTGAAAAATAGGAATGTGAGTCCCTGGTAGGAATTTCCCCTGTTTGTAAGGATTGCGATCGACCGTGTAGTCAAGAAAATCGGTGCGGATACCGCAATAGTTTAACAGCGTATTTCCCTTACCCGGAGCGCCGTAACCGGCAATAGATTTTCCTTCTCGCTTAGCCTTAATCAGGAAATCTAACAGCTTGCGCTTGGTTTCTTTGACTTGTTCGCTAAAGGAAAAGTAGCAATCCAAGCTGGTAAAACCAGCGGCTTCTTCTCTAGCTTTGAGTTCTACTACCCGCTGGCTAATCGGTTTAGAATTGTCTTCGGCGTGACAAGCATAAATTCTCAAAGATCCGCCATGAGTCGGTAACTCTTCTACATCAAACAGAGTCAAACCGTGGGCGGCAAAAATCTTTTCTGTGGTAATGAAGGAAAAATAAGAGAAATGTTCGTGATAGATGGTGTCAAACTGATTTTCCTCCATCAACCGCATCAAGTGGGGAAATTCTATTGTAATCGCTCCCTGGGGTTTGAGTAAAATTTTCATCCCTTTGACGAAATCGTTCAAGTCAGGCACTTGAGCCAGGACGTTGTTACCGAGCAATAAATCTGCCTGTTTCCCTTTTGCAGCTTGTTCTCTGGCTGTTTTTTCGCCAAAAAACTCTACTATTGTGGGGACACCTTTTTTAATCGCAACCTCAGCGATATTTGCTGCTGGTTCTATTCCGATTGCCGGGATACCTTTGGCAACAAAGTATTGCAGCAGGTAACCATCGTTACTGGCAATTTCCACCACTTGACTTTCCTGGTTTAATTGAAAGCGATCCACTGTCATATCGACGTAGTTTTTGGCGTGTTGCAACCAGGTATCGGAGTAGGATGAAAAATAGGCGTATTCGCTAAAGATATCTTCGGGGCTGATATATTGCTGGAGTTGGACTAAAAAACAATTGTCGCAAACATGGACGTGGAGGGGATAAAATGGCTCCATTTCGTTCAATTGTTCGAGGGTGCGATAACTTTCGCAGGGGGGAGACATGCCCAAATCTACGAAGGTATGGCGCAATTGGGTGCCGCAAAACCGACAGTTACCCCGATTGAAGCTGGTATTATTTTTCATTTTTTTCTCCATTTTTTATTGGTAATTGGTAATTGGTAATTGGTAATTGGTAATTGGCAGTAGGGGTAGATTTAACGAAATATTTATTGGTTCCGTAAAATGAGCGGGTAAGCAGGTAAGCAGGTGTGCAGGTGTGCGGAGGAGAATTAACAATTAGCAATTAGCAATTACCCATTACCAATTACCCATTACCAATTACCAGCGCCTTAGCTATTGACGCCAGAAGAAATCTTGATCGATTTGCTGGGTACGAATCAGATATTCGAGTTGTTTGAGGCGGGTAAATCCTCGAAACTCAAAGGTTTCTTTAGTCATGTCGATTTGGTTAAATAAGTCAAAGAATTGCTTTGCACCGCGTTGGGCGTTCCATTCGCATTTGAATCCGGGCAGAGTTTGGTTAATTTTATCGAAGGAAACCCGATAGCTGCGGTTGTCGGGATCGCTTTTGCCAAAGCTCAATTGACAACCTGTGAAGACATCGGCGACGATTTGGGCAATTTCTTTAACTTGATAGTTGCTGTGGGTATCGCCGACGTTGAAGATTTGGTTGTGAACGATTTCTCGCGGTGCTTCTAGGGTGCAGATAATGGCTTTGCAGATATCGAGTAGGTGAACGAGGGGACGCCAGGGGGTACCATCGCTGGTCATTTTGATTTCTTTGATTGTCCATGCCCAACCTGCTAGGTTGTTCAAGACGATATCAAAGCGCATTCGGGGAGAAGCGCCGTAGGCGGTGGCATTCCGCAGAAAGGTAGGAGAAAAGCTGTCATCGGCGAGGAGTTTTACGTCTTGTTCGACCAGGGTTTTGCATTTGGCGTAGGCAGTTTGGGGATTGACGTTTGACTCTTCGGTAACGAAGTCTTCGCTAGCAAATCCGTAGACGCTGCACGAAGAAGTGTAGACGAAGCGGGGTATCCCTGCTTGCTTCGCCAGTTGTGCCAAACGGACTGACCCTTTGTGGTTGATATCGTAGGTGATATTGGGTGCTAGCTGACCGAGGGGATCGTTGGAAAGTTCTGCTAAGTGAGCGATCGCTTCCACTCCCTCGAGATCTTCCACCGTAATCTGTCGGATATCTTTGTTCAGGGTTTTGGGAGTTAGCGCTGTCCCATTGTACAGCCAGCCAACTTTATAAAAGCCCGTATCCACGCCGATGACTTCGTAACCTCGTTGCATCAGCAAGGGGGCTAATAACGAGCCGATATAACCTTCTGTTCCAGTTACCAAGACTTTCATAGACTAGAAATTTTAGGCTTTGATTGTGGTTTGTCGCTGCTGCGGCTTAGAGATCGTTCCAAGACATCGAGACCAATTGTGAGGCAATTTCATCTCGTAAGGGCGCAGCTTCATCTTGATTTAACCAGGCGAATAAATTTGCCACCGCTTGGGTCGAGCGATCGATTTTGAGCGCTTCTTTGATTGCATACAATACCCCAGCAAGATTGCCAGCCTTGAGGGGAATTGCCGCTTGTTCCAGACAATAGTTGAAGTTATAGCTGCGAGCTTGAGCTGTAATTTCTGAACGCTGGTCAGCAGGAAGATAACTCTCGGAAATTTCTATCCCTTGACGGATGGACGCCGCTAGAGTCCCAGATAATAAATCATTGGCTGTCATTCTCTGGGAATGGACGCGGTAACGAGCCAAAGTTCCCGCTTCGTACCACCAATCATAAAAAACAGCAATGCGTTTATAAAGCTCCCATTCAGGGGCACAATCTAACTTAGGGTGATAGCCTCCTAACCGTTCATAAGTTGCCCGACGAATGACCACCGCAGGCACTTCTAATGGACAGGTTACGCCAATCCGCCGCAGAAAATTCTGTGGGATGCCGCTTTGCTCTCCAAACCACGAAGCCACGTCCCCTTTCTTAAACACTACCCCTTTCTCGTTGAAATATTCAAACCCTGTAAACGCGGCTCCGATAGCATCCGGACACCCTTCTAAACTTTGCTGTAGCTGGGAATAGAAACCGGGGAGAACGCAGTCATCATCGTGCAATATATGAATCCATTGACCGCGACTGAGGGCAATTCCTGCATTGTGATTTGGCAGCACTCCGAGATTTTGCGGATGGCGGTAGTAGCGCACCACCCCTCCCCCAATACCATTAACCAGATCGAATAGGGGTGGAGTACTGCCATTGTCCATGACCAGAATTTCCATCTCCTCTTCCCCCGACCATTGCGCCAGCAAGCTAGCCAGAGCTTTGAGTAAATAGTCGGTGCGGTTATATACTGGCATGACTACAGTCCAGAATGGTCGGGGGTTCTGGGGCTCTGCTACGGGTGGAATTGCGGGAAACTGATAGGCGCCGACGGTGACCTCGCCTTGAGGAATCGGCGGGGTTACAGGCACTTCCTCAACGATTCCAGCACGCTGGTAAGCTGCCACGGCTTGGGCATAATGCGGATTTATCTGGCTTAACCCCTGGCGATAGATAGCAACTGCTTCTTTTAGGTTTTTCTGTGCTTGGTAAATTTTACCCAAGCGAGTGTAGGTTTCCCAATGGTTGGGATCGAGTTTTAGGGCGGTTTGATAGGATGCGATCGCGTCCTCCAATTCCCCTCGTTCTTGCAGTACAACCCCCAAGTTGTAGTGAGTGTCCCATAAGTCTGGCTGCATGGCAGTTGCCTGCCGATAGTAGATCGCCGCTGTCTGCAAATCCCCTGCTGTTTTCCGACTGTTGCCCAATTGATTGTTCAAGGCAGCATAGTGGGCAAGTTGTTCTTGTGACAGCTTTCCTTGGGCGTGGAGTGCGTTGCCCAAATTCGCCTCTGCTTCTATGCAATTGGGCTGAAGTTCCAAAGCTTTTTGATAGGATGCGATCGCTTCGTCCCACCGCTGTTGCTGTTGCAGGGTGTAACCCAGGTTGTTGTAAATCGGTGCTGCATCAGGTGCCAGGGCGAGCGATCGCTGGTAAGCTTCCTCTGCTTCTTTTAACTGCCCTTGAGCTTGATACAAATTACCCAAATTAAACCAGATTTTAATCGAATCTGGTTTAATTTGTAACGCTTTACTCCAGCACTTCTGGGTCATCTGAGGGTTCCCGATCTGTTTAGCCACAATGCCTAATCCGTACAATGCTTCAAGCCGATCTGGCTGCATTTCTAAAACCTGAAGGTAAGCTTGCTCAGCTTGATTTAAGCGATTAGCTTGCTGACAATCGACAGCTTGTTGCAGCAGTTCACCTATTCTGTCTACCTCTGCCACATCTGGTAAAGAGCCAAAATCAAAATACAATGAAAAATGTTGCACAGACATTTTTTCAAAATCTTTGTTTTCTTGTTTTAATTCTGGCGACAACAACACCAGATTTGCCTCTTTTATTCTGGTCTCTAAAAAGTTGGTTAACCTGTCCTCATACGTCCCATAGTTTCCTAAACCTCGATCTTTCTTTAAAAAACAGGTATGCCAAAAAATAAACCCTATATAATAACATGAAAGACCCTGATAATTAATAATATTCAAAACCGGAGCTTTGGGATGCTTGACAAAAATATGTTGAGGTGAAACAGTCCAATATGCCAGATCTCCGTTACCGATCTCAACGTCATTTACATTGATGTAATACCGCAGATCGTTTGGCTGTCTCCAAAGATTTACTCCTGAAAAGAACAAGGCTGTATTTTGCAGCGGATTTTTTTGCAAGAACTGATAAATACTCTTTAGACGCTCCGGAATCCCGACGTGGTCTCCATTAATCAAGACACAGGTTTTATATCGAGTTTGGCTGATGGTAAAATTGGCATAATGGCAGAAAGAACGGATATCACTTTCATCCGATTCTAATTGCTCTTGAGTATTGGGTGAGTACACCTCGTGTAAGTAATGAAAAGCTCGGATTTTAGGATAGTAATTCCGCTCATATTCTTCTATGATTTGAGGGGAATTATCCGTGCAGTTATTAAAAGCGATCGCTAATTCATCTACAGCGTCAATCCAAGTTTCGATTACCTGGGACAGAAATTCTGCTTCATTGTGAATTAGCATCACACCGCTGATCCCATCTAGTCGATTTTGTGGCTCAAAGGAAGATAGATTAATGACTGGATTTTCAACTGGAATAATTGCCATAACTTTTACACCTCAGCTTAGTCTGTTCAAGATGATAAAACTGGAGAAACTGCTCTCATTTTTCTTGGCCTTTAATGGCGCAATTCATCTCGTCACTCCAAGGTATCGAGAGCAATTTGGAGGAGATCGCATCCCGTATAGGAGCCGCTTCCTCTTGAGCTAACCAGAGAAATAAATTCGCGACTGCTTCAGGAGATCGATCGATTTTGAGAGCTTCTTGAAGCATCTGTAAAGCTCCTTTCAGATTACCAGTCTTCAGGGGAATTGCCGTGAATTTTAAACAATAATTAAAGTTATAGCTGCGAGATTTTGCCGTAATTTCTGCACAACAATCCGTAGGAAGATAACTCTCGGAAATCTCCATGGCACGGCGGATCGATGTCATCTGAGCGCCAGATAATAACATTTCAATGGTTTTACTCTGAGAATGCTGGCGATAACGAGCCAAAATTTCCGGTTCGCACCACCAATCATAAACAGCGGCAAGGCGTTTATAAAACTCCCAATCACTCGTATAGGTCAATTCAGGATGATATCCCCCCACACGTTCGTGAGCTGACCGACGAATCACCACCGCTGGCATATTCAATGGGTTGGATACTCCAATCCGTTGCAGCCAATCCTGAGCAATCCCTCTCTGCTCATACAATTGTTGGGTGAACACTACCTCCCCTTGCTCGTTAATATTTTCATATCCGGTAAAAGCCGCCCCGATCGAATCGGAACATCCCTCTAAACTTTGCTTGAGGCGGGCATAAAAACCTGGGAGAATATAGTCATCGTCATGCAGCAGATGAATCCACTCACCTCGACTGATGGCAATGCCTGCATTCCAATTTCCTGGCAGTCCCAGATTTTGGGGATTGCGGTAGTAGCGCACTATTCCTCTGCCAATGGAATTTACCAGTTCCAACAGGGGCGAAGGACTGGCATCGTCAATCACCAGAATTTCCATTTCCTCTTCCCCTGACCATTGCGCTAGCACGCTGGCGAGGCATTCGAGCAGATAGTCGCTGCGGTTATAGACTGGGATCACCACGCTCCAGAAAGGTCGAGGCTGTTCAGGATTTGTGACTGTTGGAATTGCTGGGAACTGATGCCCTCCCACCATCACCTCTTCTTGGGGGAGCGGGGGTGGTGTATGGTATTCTTGGGCAGCCGCAGAACCTTCTTCGGCGTCCACTGCTTTGGCATAGTGGGGATTGATTAGCTTTAACCCTTGTCGATAAGCAGAAGCTGCCGCTGTTAAGTTGTGCTGGTCTTGGTAAATCTTGCCTAAGTTATAGTAAACTTCCCCGCAGTTGGGATCGATTTCCAAAGTTTTTTGATAGGATGCGATCGCTTCTTCTAACTTGCCTTGTTCTGCCAGCACCATCCCCAAGTTATTATGAGCTTCTACCAAATCGGGTTGCATGGCGATCGCTTGTCGATAATAAGCCACAGCAGTCTTCCTATCCCCTGCTTTTTTCCGGGCTTCACCCAATTTGTGATTCAATTGTGCATAATGCAATTGTTGCTCGCTGGAGAGCTTGCCTTGGGCGTGCAGCACATTGCCCAAATTCGCATCTGCTTCTATAAAGTCTGGCTTTAATTCTAGAGCTTTTTGATAGTAGTTAATTGCTTCGTCAAATAGTCCTTGTTGTTGCAGAGCATAGCCCAACTTGTTGTAAATTGGCAGTGAGTCAGGTTTTAGGGCTAGAGCTTGACGATAAGCGATCGCTGCTTCTAAATACTGTTCTTGACCTAAACGCAAATTACCTAAACTGAACCAAGTTTTAACAGAGTCAGGCTGGACTTGCAAAGCCGCACTTAGCCACTGTTGGGCAGTTTGGGGTTCCCCTAACTCCTGTGCCAGCATACCTAACCCGTATAATGCTTCGGGATGTTGAGGCTGTTCTTGTAGAACTTGGCGATACGCCTGCTCAGCCTCGCTGAAGCGATGGGAGCGATGATATTGAACCGCAAGTTGAAGGATTTGAGAATCTGTCATATTCAATCTCCAGGAAGTTGACACTCTCCCACTTAAAATATGGGGTATTCTTGGCACGGGCGTGCGATCTTGCAAGAGACTTGTTGCCAAATCCGATATGAGGATCTTCTCTCCCCAAGCGTTGAAAATTGACCTGTTTCCCACGGTACCACATTGATAACCAGTTTATTTTAACGCTTTATCCCAAATCTTGATTGCCGCCCAATTATGGTTGCGATCTAAAACGCTTTAACTTGCTCAATTAGGACAACTTAACGCCACGATTTTCCATCCAAAACCCTATAGCTTTTTGCGGATCAACTGAAATGCGCAGATAGCTTCATCTATTTTTCGATGCGGAGCAATTCTTGCTTTTGCTTTGAATGAGTAGACAATCATGACGTTTTCTTTAATCGACATAGTTCGATTATATAGGTGCTGACAACTGCTGCATCTCTGTCAACACAAAAATTTACTTTGCTGTATGCTTAATCCGCTATTTTCAGCATATGACTGCGGTTTTAACCGCATAGTTCGGGAGCATGAAATGCTCCAGATAAATCGTGGTGGATGAAATGCTCCCGAACTATTAGGTAAGCTGTGACGCTTTTAATTCGCTTGTGGAGACAGCAGGGTATCCGGGGGGCATTTCGGGACTTACCCACGAAGAGGCCATCACCTTTGTTTCGACCTACATCTCTAGTTGACAAATCAACGATTTTTCAGAGAAACTTTGGTGTTTCCGTCAGGGGAGAGCGGTTATGTTCCCACCAATCAAATCTGTCACTTCATTGACGGTTATACCATTCCTGGCAAATTCGTAAGCAAAGATTAAGTTCTAGGTTTTGTTCGGTTGTTGGAAGTGTTTTTTACTGTTATAATGTGTATTTAATGGTAATATCTTAATATAATACAATAGTGTAATACAAGTGTTTGCTGGTCAATTTTTATTACATATTTGTTAGGGAACACCGCTCAACCAATAGCAGTTGAAATGGTAAAAACTGGGGGCGTTTCCCGTCATTTTTTACCCGCATTCCTCTCAAGATCGCCGTCGGGCCAGACGGGAGAGGAATGCGGGCTTAGCTGAGTTGAAAACCGCTATAAATCTGGAAACGTTGTTCTGTGATTAAGCTGCGATCAACTGATTGTAGGTGTAAGTTACACCACCGGCAAATTGGAATTGCTCAAATCCGGTGGTGGTCATGGTGGTGCCATCTAGCTGAAAATTAGCACCATTGTTAGCGCCAAAACCGATCTTAAAGCTGTCTCGATTGTAAGAGCCAAGGCTGAGTATATCCGAACCTTGACCACCATCGACTGTAGCATTACCGAAACCTTGAACAAAGTCTTGATCTTCTCCCATGTTTATGTTCACCCCACCGGCAAAACTGGAGGCGATCAACCGATCGTCTCCCTTACCCATATCAATACGGCCGCCAAAGATGCCGTAAGAGTTTGATCCGGTAGCCTGCGCCGAGATCGTATCGTTTCCATCTCCGGTAGAAATCCAGCCTGTAAAGTTGTCAATGGCGATCGCTTTGTGAGAAGCCTTAGCCGTAGCATTGATAGTATCGTCTCCAGTTCCGGTACGAATAACGCCCCATTTGTTGTCAATGGCGATCGCTTGGTCAGAAGCCTTAGCAGTAGCATTGACAACAGCCATAGCCAAAGCCTGATTCCCGGGAGTAGCACTAGCAAAACTGGAACCATAAACACTTGCAAAGGTAGCAGCACTAGAAGTGGCACTAGCACTGAGAGTATCTTTACCCTTGCCACTGGTAATTATGCCTCCCATATTCTTAATGCCGGTGGCGCCGATCGTTGCCTGAGCTAAACTGGTAGCGATCGCGTAGGCGAAAGCTGTCAGACCTTCAGACATAGGGGCTTTGCAGATAGCATCGACGATGGCTGAAGCATCTGCTGTAGCCATTGCTACTGCAGCGACAGAACCTATGGTATCGCCATCCACGGTGTCATTCCCCTGACCGCTGTTAATCTGACCACCGGAGTTATCAATGCCCTCGGCAGTCGCCTTGATGTTAACGTCGGCAAAAGCTTTGGCGATCGCACTAGCATTTGTTTTCTGAGCAATGGCTATTGCCTGAGACACTGTCTGTGCTGTGGCGGCGATATTAGCTGTTCCGGTGCCCCTGACTATATCGCGTCCCTGGTTTGTATTGATAGTTCCTTGGTTTTTAATCCCATCTACAGCAACGGTAGCTTTCCCACTCAGGTCAGCGGAAGCGATGGCATTGCCCTTTTGGGCTGCGGCTCCTACAAAGGCTCCCAAAGCGAAATCCCCAGTTAAATTGGAATTACCGATGATTTGATCGTTACCTTTCAATGCAGATACTTGGGAGAATTTGGGATTGAATATCTCGGTACCTGGATTGACTACATCAGATTTGTCGGTAAACCGGACTTGACTTAAGTTTAAGCCTTGCATGAGATCCTGCCTTTTAATCTTGAAAAACATTTCTTGACTAATCAGTCATCTGTCGTAATAGCACAGAATTGCTTAACTCCTACACCGTGGTTTATTGTACCTGATAATCATCGCAATTCTGTCTAGGGGGCTTACTCTTCAGCTGCTTCTGCCTGCTTTAACTTCTGGTGAATAAATTGACACTTACCCACTTAAAAGATGGGGTATTATTGTTTCAACGAGCGCTCTGGCAAGAGACTTGTTGCCAATACCGAGTATAAGATCTTCTCTGACCTTGAGAATCGGTGTAGAAAGCTGATATTCCAACATCCAACCCAATTGTTTTACCAGTAGGTTAAACTCAGATCTTGCACCGAGGCTAACACCTTAGTTTCTTGCAAATAGCGGCTCTCCCGTACTTATGGTGATAAATTTATCTAATCATTCGTAGGTTGGGTTGAGCAATAGCGAAACCCAACGTTTTAGGCGTCGGAGTTGGGTTTCGTTCCTCAACCCAACCTACAACCTTTATGCACAAAGCTTTTCACATTATTTATCAGGTTTTATTATCACCTCAACTATGGGAGATCCCAAATAGCTAAACCTGAAAGCCTAGATTTTTCGTAAAGAAACAAGGGTTTCCAGGCTTGTTGAGAATGGTGCAAGATGTGAGTTAAATGTTGATACGGAAAGCTAGATTGGTACCAATAGCCGACTATCGCGGCTACATAGCCTCGAAAAAGCGCTATTTTTATGGCAGACCCAATTTGCCATTCAATTGTGCATAATCAGCTTGTTGCTGTGGGGAGAGCTTGCCTTGGGCATGGAGTGCATTACCTAAATTGACATCAACAACAAGGCAATGGGGCTGCAATTCCAAAGCTTTTTGATAGCAGGTTATTGCTTGGGACCACTTGCCTTGTTGTTGCAGGGTGTAGCCCAGGTTATTGTAAATCGTTACCCCATCGGGGCCAAGTGCGATCGCGAGCTGGTATGCTGTCTCTGCTTCTGGTAATTGCCCTTAGAAACCGGGTTTCTGAGTGGATCTCGATTTTTCAGAGAAACCCGGTTTTTTTGGGGATCAAGCTCCTTTTAATCTTGAAAAACATTTGTTGACGCATCGGTCATCGGTCGTATTAGAACAGTATTGCTGTACTCCTACAGCCTGGTCTATTTACCTGAAAATCGCGATTCTGTCTATTGTGCTTACCGCTCAGCTGCTTCTTTATGCTTTAATTTCTGCTGACTAAATTGACACTCTCTCACTTAAAAGATGGGGGATTTTTGTGGCAAGATAAACAAAGGTGATGTGGGTAATTCCTGGGTTTGTTTCCTAACTTAAGAATATACACAGTTTCAAATGAAAAAAGCTGCTATTGTGACCGTGGCAAGTATATTCAACTGAGTGGAAAACCGTTATAAATTTGGCAAGCTTGCAGGATTGACGCGCGACGCTGCTATCACCTTTGTTTCTGAGTAGATCTCTCGTTGCCTTTCCCGAGGATTTTTCCTCAAAACCTGGTTTTTTTGGGTAAGTCCTGTCTGGTTGTCCGCTCAAGCTGCGATCAACTGATTGTAGGTGTAAGTTACACCACCGGCAAATTGGAATTGCTCAAATCCGGTGGTGGTCATGGTAATGCCATCTAGCTGAAAATTAGCACCATTGTTAGCGCCAAAAGTTATCTTAAAGCTGTTTCTGTTGTAAGAGCCAAGGCTGAGTATATCGGACTCTTTACCACCATCGACTGTAGCGTTACCGAAACCTTGAACAAAGTCTTTACCTTCTCCCATTTGTATTGTCACGCCACCGGCAAAATTGGAGGCGAGCAGCCGATCGTCTCCCTTGCCCATATCAACAAAGCCGCCAACGATGCCGTAAGAGTTTGCTCCGGTAGCCTGGGCAATGATAGTATCCTTTCCATCTCCGGTAGTAATGGAGCCTGTAACGTTGTCAATGGCGATCGCTTTGTTAGAAGCCTTAGCAGTAGCTTCTATGGTATCGTCTCCAGTTCCGGTAACAATAACGCCCCATTTGTTGTCAATGGCGATCGCTTGGTCATAAGCCTTAGCACTAGCATTGGCAACAGCCATAGCCAAAGCTTGATTTTCGGGAGTGGCACTAGCGAAACTAGAACCATAAACACCTGCAAAGGCACCAGCACTAGAAGTGGCACTAGCACTGATAGTATCTTTCCCCTTGTCACAGGTAATTATGCCTCCAGCGTTTTTAATGGCGGTGGCGGAGATCGTTGCCTGAGCTAAACTGGTAGCGATCGCGTAGGCGAAAGCTGTGAGACCTTCAGACATAGGGGCTTTGCAGATAGCATCGACGATGGCTGAAGCATCTGCGGTAGCCATTGCTACTGCAGCGACAGAACCTATAAGATTGCCCTCGATGGTGTCGCTCCCCTTACCGCTGTTAATCCAACCACCGGAGTTATCAATGCCCTCGGCAGTTGCCTTGATGTTAAGGTTGGCAAAAGCACTAGCGATCGCACTGGCATTAGCACTATTAGCAATGGCTATCACCTGAGACATAGTCGCTGCTGTGGCGGCGATCTTAGCTGTGGCGCTGCCCTTGACTATATCGTTGCCATCGTTTGTATAGATAGTTCCTTCGTTTTTCATCGCATCGACAGCAAGGGTAGCCTTCCCACTCAGGTTGGCATTCGCGATCGCAGTGCCACCATTAGCTGCGCTCGCGACAAAGGCAGACAAAGCGAAATCACCAGTTAAATTGCCAGTACCGATGATTTGATCGTTACCTTTGAATGTATCTACATAAAAGAATTTGGGATTGAATATCTCGGTACCTGGATTGACTACATCAGATTGGTTGGTAAACTGGACTTGACTTAAGTTTAAGCTTTGCATGATATCCTGCCTTTTAATCTTGAAAAACATTTGTTGATTAATCGGTCATCTGTCTTATAAACAAAGCATTGCTGCGAGCCTACAGCTTGCTTATTTAACTCAAGTTGCAAGCTTGGTAATTGGTAATTGGTAATTGGTAATTGGCAGTCCGATCTTGGCAATTACCAATTACCTATTACCAATCCGCTTCGATGTAACTAGCAACTTGCGTTATTTACCTGAAAATTGCGATTCGCTCTATTGGGCTTATCCCTCAGATGCTTCGGCCTGCTTTAACTTCTGCTGACTCAAGTAAATCTCTGTTAAATTCCTTTAAGTTGGGATTGAGTTCCAGAGCTTTTTGAAAGTAAACTGCCGCAGTTGCTAAATCTCCTGCTTGTTTCCGAGCCAGACCCAATTTGTAATTCAATTCTGCATAATGAGCTTGTTGCTCTCTTGAGAGCTGCCCTTGGGCATGGAGTGCATTACCTAAATTGACATCAGCTTCTAGGCAATTGGGCTGCAATTCCAAAGCTTTTTGATAGCAGGTTATGGCTTGGGACCACTTGCCTTGTTGTTGCAAGGTGTAGCCCAGGTTATTGTAAATCGCCACCGCATCGGGACGGAGTGCGATCGCGCGCTGGTAAGCTGTCTCTGCTTCTGGCAATTGCCCTTGAGCTTGACGCAAATTGCCCAAACTGAACCAGATCTTGACAGAATTTGGCTGAACTTGGGAAGCTGCAACAAGCAACTGCTGGGCAGTTTCGGGTTGTCCCATCTGTTGCATCAACATGCCAAGTCCGTATAAAGCTTCCGGGTGGTCGGGTTGTTTTTCCAGCACTTGACGATAGAGTTGTTCAGCATCCGCATAGCGATTTTCTCGTTGATGTTGAACTGCCAATTGCAGAGTTTCGGCTACTTCTGCTGCGACAAATCTCCTCGGTTTGTTGACCAGATTTAAGATCAAATCTTCCAAGGATCTGACAGGTTTTAAGTCGCCATATAATTTGTGCTTATTCTGGGCAATTTGTTGGGAGATGTGTTGACGATATTGAGCATCTTGCCCCAGACGCACTGCCATCTGGACATATTCTTCTTTACTCTGAGCGATTGTCTCCCAGATGCCGATCATTTTGAGGATAGCCATTGTATGGCGTCCTCGCATCATTTCTCCTGGCCATGTCATGACGGGAATGTTGTGTGCGATCGCTTCCAGGGTAGTGTTACCTCCCGACCAACCTATGCTATCTAAGAAGACATCTGCGATCGCTGCCGTTCCGGCAAACTTCCTGCCATTCATATGTGGCAAAAATATACAGTAATCTTGATAATTCAGCCCTGATTTCTCGAAAGCATGGCTTAACCTTTGGCGAAATACTTCTGTTACCTGTTCGCTACTAGGATGTTTAATAAATACAAACTTGCCCCGGGCTAACTCTTTAGCAATTCGCGGAAATACATCATCATGTTGAGGTAAATATTTATATAAAGATTGACAGCACCAAAACATGATTTCATCATCTGCGATGCCAATGTCCTGTTTCTTGATGACTTCAGGTTGTACATCTAAAGGTGTGTAGTGGATAGACAAATTGGGCAATCTGACTAATTTTTCTGTATAGTGGTCTTGACCATTTTCCGGTTCCATTAAATCGCTGGTTAAAAAATAGTCAATCGTCGGTAGCCCACTTGTCTCAGGGTGAATCCAAGATGTCATTTGAATCGGAGCCAGTTTTAAGCACCCCAACTGCACCGTTGTGCGTTCCATCCCGAATTCTGGAAAAATCAAAACGTGTAACTTGTCTTTTTGAATTAGCTCACACCATTGTTCAAACGGCAAGGGTCCTTGAATAAATTTATCAAATGCTTTTGCTGCGTTAGTAGTCTCCCAATCCCGTTCTGAGCGTGTGTGATATCCAAATAATTCAAACTCACTTCTGTCGAGGTTTTCTACCCACCCTCTGATTAACTTCCAACAGGAATGATTGCGAAAAAATCCGGTCACAACTCCCACCCGAACTTTTTCTTTAGCTGGTAAATTTGTCACAGATATCGGCTGGTAATATTGGGGATAGCGGCTCGACATTAACTGACAAATCATTGACCCATAAATTTGTTGTAAAGGTCGGTCATTGCAGCCTTGATAAGCCAGAAAAAAAGGTTGCATTGCACCGATGGCTTCAGTCGCTTCTGATCTTTGTTTGGGATTGGTTAATTGATAGTATTGCGCTAAATCCTCTAGATGTTGTTGATAATTTATCCTCCTATAATTAATTTCATCAACGCTGGAATAGATAATCGGCAGCTGACTCATACAAAGGCCAAATTTGGCTAAAGCATAGTCAGGTTGAATTTTTAAAGCTTGCTGGTAGGATTCTAGCGCTGCCTCTAGCTTACCTTGGTCGGAGAGGGTAGTTGCTAAGTTGTTATAAACATCAGCGTCAGGTTTGAAGCTCAAGGCTTGCTGGTAGTATTCTACTGCTTCATCTAACTTGCCTTTTTCCTTGAAGGCATTTCCCAAATTGTTAAATGCTACGACGGCTATCTGGTTATTGGGCTGAAGGGTTAAAACTTTTTTATAAGCTGCTATAGCCTCGTCTAATTTATTTTGCCCTTGCAATACTTCTGCTAATGCCACGTTAGCGTTAAGATGATTTGGTTGGATTTTGACTACCTGTTTATAAAGAGATTCAGCCGCATATAACTTACCTGAATTATGTTGTTCTACAGCTTTTATCAGCAGAGATTGCACCGATGATTCCCCAAGATTAATTCCTTTTTTTTTAGAGGATTTCTTGCTGGTTTTCATTTTTTACACCCCTGATTTTTAACTAAGTTATAGTGGGCTTGACGCTTGAATGCTTATACTGACTCAAGTAAATCTCTCTTAAATTCCTTTAAGTTGGGATTCAGTTGGAGGGCTGTTTGAAAGTAAACTGCGGCAGTTGCTAAATCTCCGGCTTTTTTGCGAGCCAGAGCCAATTTGCAATTTAATTCTGCATAATCAGCTTTTTGCTGTGGGGAGAGCTTGCCTTGGGCGTGAAGCACGTTGCCCAAATTCGCCTCTGCTTCCGCGCAGTTGGGATTGATCTCCAAAGCTTTTTGATAGGATGCGATCGCTTGATCTAACTTGCCTTGTTGTTGCAGGGTGTAGCCCAGGTTATTGTAAATCGCCACCGCATCGGGGCGGAGTGCGATCGCTCGCTGGTATGCCAACTCCGCTGCTGGCAATTGCCCTTGAGCTTGACGCAAGTTGCCCAAACTAAACCAAATTTTCACAGAATCCGGCTGCACCTGGGCAGCGGCAACGAGCAATTGCTCAGCGGTTTCGGGTTGTCCTATTTGCTGCATCAACATGCCGAATCCATATAAAGCTTCTGGATGTTCGGGTTGTTTTTCCAGTACTTGACGATAGAGTTGCTCAGCAAGAGCATAGCGATTTTCTCGTTGATATCCAATTGCCAATTGCAGAGTTTCGGCGATTTCTGCTGCACCTTTTCTCCTAGGTTTGTTGACGAGATTTAACAGCAAATCTTCCAAGGATCTGACAGGTTTTAAGTCCCCATATAATTTGTGTTTATTCTGGGCAATTTGTTGCGAGATGTATTGACGGTATTGAGCATCTTGTCCCAGACGCACCGCCATCTTGACATATTCTTCTTTAGTTTGAGCGATTGTTTCCCAGATGCCCATCATCAGGAGGATAGCCATTGTATGGCGTCCTCGCATCATTTCTCCTGGCAATGTCATCACGGGGATATTGTATGCGATCGCTTCCAGGGTAGAATTGCATCCAGACCAACCAAGACTATCCAGGAACACATCTGCGATCGCTGTAGCCGCTGCGAACATATTAGAATCTAAGCGAGGCAAAAATACGCAGTATTCTTTATAATTGAGTCCGAATGCCTCAAAAGCACGGCTTAACCGTTGGCGAAATACTTCAGTAATATATTTGCTTTGTATTGCTTCAATAAAGACAAACTTACACTTACCTAACTGCTTAGCAATTAGCGGAAACACATCATCATCCTGCGGCAAATACTTAAATAAAGATTGGCAACACCAGAACATAATTTCATCCTCGGCGATGCCAATTGCTTGTTTGCCGATTGCTGGCGTTTCCACTGGCAACGGCGTGTAATGAATCGATAAATTGGGCAATCTGACTAACTTTTCTGTATAGTGGTCTTGAGCATTTTCCGGTTCCATTAAGTCACTGCTCAAGTAATAGTCAATCGTTGGTAGCCCGCTCGTATCCGGGTGTCCCCAAGATGTCATTTGAATCGGAGCCAGTCTTAAACAACCCAATTTAACTGTCATCGGATTCATCCCAAATTCGGGAAAAATCAGAATATGTAACTTGTCTTGTTGAATTAATTCACACCATTGTTCCAACAGTAGTGGTCCTTGGATAAATTTGTCAAAAGCTTTCGCCGCTTTGACAGTTTCCCCATCCTGTTTGGCATTAGTGTAATAGCCAAATAATTCAAACTCGCTCCTATCCAGGTTTTCTACCCAACCTTTAATAGGTATTTTCCAATTAGAATGCAGGCGAAAATAACCAGAAACAATCCCGACGCGAACTTTTTCGTTGGCTTTTAACTCGGTGAGAGCAATTGACTTACTCCATTGGGGATAGCGCTTCGCCATGATATTAACGAGCGTTTCCCCATAAGTTTGCTGCAAATCTCGGTCGTTTTTACCTTGATAAGCTAGATAAAAAGGCTGGATTGTTCCTACAGCATCCGCCGCCTTTTCCAGTAGGTTTTGGGAAATTTCTAATTGATAGCTTTGAGCTAATTTTTGCAGTTCTTGTTGATAATTATCTCGCCTGATATTGACTTCTGACTCACTTGAATATATAATCGGCAACTGAGTCATACAAATGCCAAATTGGGCTGCCACATAGTCAGGCTGTATTTCTAAAGCTTTGCGGTAACACTCCACAGCCGGATCTAACTTTAACTGTTTCGCCAGCGCCTGTGCCAAATTATAAACAGTATCAACTAAGTTAGGCTGTATTTCTAAAGTTTTTTGGTAAGATTCTACAGCCGCCTCTAATTTGTCCTGTTGGAAAAATACATTTCCCAGATTATTATGTGCCTCAGCCAAATCTGGTTTGATTGTTAAAGCTTTTTGGTAAGATTCTGCGGCTGCGTCTAACTTGCTCTGTTGGAAGAATACATTTGCCAGATTATTATGTGCCTCAGCGAAATCTGGTTTAATTGTTAAAGTTTTTTGGTAAGCTAATGCGGCTGCATCGAACTTGCCCTGTTGTAAGAGTACATTTCCTAAGCTGTAATGAGCCTCAGCATAGTCAGGTTTGATGGCTGCATCTAAATTAGCTGCCGATTTTTTCTGGACGGCATTTTCGAGAAAAGCTTCCAGATATCTAACCGATTCGCGATCGCAATATAACTTGTACTGATTGGCGGCTATTTGCTGGGATATGTATTGACGATATTCAGGATTTTGACCGAGACGGGCTGCGAGCTTGATATACTCTTCTTTACTAGAAACAATCATCTCTGAGATCCCCATCATTTTGAGGATAGCCATCGTATGGCGTGCGCGCATCAAGTCTCCTGGCAATGTCATGACTGGAATGTTGTGTGCGATCGCTTCCAGTGTAGAATTGCATCCAGACCAACCAATGCTATCGAGAAACACATCTGCGATCGCTGTAACCCCAGCAAAAGTTTTAGCATCCATGCGAGGCAAAAATATGCAGTATTCTTGATAATTCAGCCCGTATTCCTGAAAAGCACGGTTTAAACGCTGCTGGAATATCTCAGTGACATATTCGCCTTTTTCATATTTAATAAATGCAAACTTGCACTTCCTTAATTCCTTGGCAATTTGGGGAAAAACATTATCATGTTGAGGTAAATACTTAAATAATGATTGACAGCACCAAAACATGATTTCATCTGGGGCGATGCCAATTTGTTCTTTAGCGATCGCTTGCGGCTTAATTGCCAACGGCGTGTAATAAATCGATAAATTCGGCAATCTGACTAACTTTTCTGTATAGTGTTCTTGAGCATTTTCCGGTTCCATTAAGTCACTGCTCAAGTAATAGTCAATCGTGGGTAGCCCACTCGTATTTGGGTGTCCCCAAGATGTCATTTGAATCGGCGCTAGTCTGAAACAACCCAACTTAATTGTCATTGGATCCATCCCGAATTCCGGATAAATCAGGATGTGTAGTTTATCTTGTGCGATCGCTTCACACCATTGTTCCAACGACAGGTTTCCTTGGACAAATTTGCCAAAAGCTTGAGCTGCCTTGGCTGTTTCTCTATCCTGTTTTAAGCCTGTGTAATAACCATATAATTCAAATTTATTTTTATCCAGGTTTTCCACCCAACCCTTAATCGGAATTAACCAATTAGAATGATTGCTAAAAAATCCAGAAACAAAACCTACACGAATTTTATCATCTACTTTTAAATCTTCCAGAGCAATAGGCTGGCTGTATTGGGGACAGCAACTCGACATAAGTTTAACGATTGTTTCCCCATAAATATGCTGCAAATCTCGGTCATTAGCACCTTGATAAGCTAAATAAAAAGGCTGTAACGAACCTACAGCATCCACTGCCTTTTCTAGATCTTTGGGGTTGCTAAGCTTATAGATTTCCGCTAAATCTTGCAAACGTTGTTGATAGCTATTTCGCTTGATATTGATTTCTTCAAAACTTGAATAAATAATCGGCAGTTGACCGATGACAATGCCAAATTTAGCTGGAGCAAAGTCAGGATTGAGCCTTAAGGCTTGCTGGTATGATTCTATGGCTGCCTCTAACTTGCCCTGTTCGTAGAGTGTATTTCCCAAGTTCTGATGAACTTCGACATAGTTAGGGTTGAGGCTTATAGATTGCTCGTAGGATTTTATAGCTGCCTCTAACTTTCCTTGTAGCTTGAGGGCATTTCCCAATTTGTGATAAGCCGCATAGTTTGGTTGAATGTTTAATGCTTGCTGGTATGATTCTACGGCAGCATCTAACTTGCCCTGTTGCAGGAAGACATTTCCCAAATTATGATGAGCCTGAGCATAGTCAGGTTTCAGCTTTAATGCTTGCTGGTAGGATTCTATGGCAGCATCTAACTTGCCCTGTTGCAGGAAGACATTTCCCAAATTGTGATGAGCCTGAGCAATTTCAGGTTTAATTTTTAAAGCTTGCTGGTAGGATTCTATGGCTGCATCTAACTTGCCCTGTAGGTGAAGCACATTTCCTAAATTGTAATGAACTTCAGCCGCATCAGGTTTGATTTTTAAAGCTTGTTGGTAATACTCTAACGCTGCGTCTAACTTGCCCTGTTTTTCAAATATATTTGCTAAATTACCCAGGGCGATCGCGCGATCTATGTTTTCTAATTCGCCCTGAATATTTAATATATTTTTGTAAAAATTTTCCGCTTCATCCCATTCACCTGACTGATGCTTTTGCACCGCGATTTCGAGCAGAGATTTAATGTTAGATGCTGAAATGTTTTCGGTATTCATCTAAAACCTCACAGGAAAACGGAACTCGCGGATGAAGACGATTTTTCACACAAACCCGGAATAAGAGCCTCAGTCCTATGGAAAAACCCAAGTATTTGAGCAGTAGGGACAAGGCATCGAAAATCTTTGCCCCAGGCATAAAATATTAGTGATACCGTGCCCCTACAGCATCGGGTTAAAAACGCCTTAGACGAAAGTAATATCTGTAGAGGTCAGGCTGACTCCTCCATTAAAAATAGCTATTAAATCTACAGCTCCAGACACTTGAGCGAAAAGCCCTGTATCGGTAATACCATCGCCGTTAAAATCGGCATTCCTTGGTGTATAAGTCACCCCTGACTTCAGCCGCAGCTTATCTATACCAGACTCAAAGTCGAAAATCAGAGCGTAGTCATCCGCCCCACGGCTGGCGTAATAAACGCTACTCGAATCCCCAAGTACAAATGTGTCTTTAAAGCCATCGGGGGAAATATCTGTGACAAAACCGTCAGCGTCAACCGCACCACCACCAATTAACCAGTCTATCTCAGTGTTTCCCGTACCACCGCCAAATCCATTCAGAATATCACTGCCGCTACCCCCAACGAGATAGTCCTCAAAGAATCCTGGAGGAGCATCAAGAGCGCCGTTAGTACCTCCAGTAATGACGTCATCACCCGCGCCCCCAAACAGTACGTCACTGCCGACGCTGCCATCCATTGTATCGTTGCCGTCGCCCCCAAAGATTAGATCGTCCCCGAAGCCACCAAACATCCGGTCATTGCCGCTCTCCCCAACCAGGTAGTCATTGCCGAAGTCCCCAAACAGCAAATCGTCGCCGTTGCCCCCATTCTCGGTGTCATCTCCGAAGCTGCCATAGAGCTGGTCATTGCCGTTGCCCCCAATGAGTAAGGAACTACCCGATGCCGCTACAAGTTTGTCTCTGCCGCCGCCACCAACCAAAGTGTCCTTGCCACCAACACCCAGGACAGTGTAGCCAGTAAGATTAGAGTTCCCTCCAGGTACGGTTAATATCTCGTTTGCATCGGTTCCTATTAGGCTAGGCATATCGTTAAATCTCCTAAAGTTTCTAAAGTTGCAAATCTTAATTGAACCGCCCAGACAACAGCGCTACCAGATTGAACCAGAGACACCAGCTTTAATCTTCCTTGGTATAAAGACATAGTGTTGCCATTTTGGCATTAGCTGTGTTATAATCGCACCAGGTTCACAAAAGAGCTGAAAATTATTTGTACGTATAACTTTCAGCTGCTTTTATCATCTATGGGTAGGCAGAGTAGAGTACAAGATAACTAAACAAACCATTGCTCTCGGTGTTTGTTTTCGTACTCACTCTAGCCTGCTTTGGTTTTTAGGTTTCCCCTTCAACTAATCCCATTGCAGCAATTACTTGGTAGCAGCAACAATTTGCAGGAAAGACTCAGAACTGTTAGATTCGGTTTGAGCGCCACCGATGATACTGGTGAAGGTAACGTCGCCACCACGGGCATCAGCAGTACCAATCACTTGAGCAACGTTGCCTTCTAAACCACCCAAATTCGTATCCAAGGTCTTGGTGATGCTTTCGGTAACGTTAGCTGTGACTGTCTTGCTCACCGTGAAGTTGCTGTTCATGTTAATACCACGACCACCAACGATCTCTTGGGTTGCATCTTCCAAATAGTTCAGGTCAGAAATAATCAT
>DNGG01000094.1 GCA_003486675.1 Cyanobacteria bacterium UBA11372 | reverse complement strand
TCTTTTGTGTCGTCAACGACGAGAATTCGGTAAGTTATTTGATCGGGTTCTAAGCCAATCACCCGTTGTAGAGGTTCGGTGATAATTTCAGCGGGTTTTGCTGGCTGGGCTTGGATATTAAATTTAAAAATTGTTCCCTGACCACAAATGCTGCTGACTGTAATTTTTCCGCCCATTATTTCCACGTAACTGCGGGTAATGGTTAAACCAAGACCCGTGCCTTCAACGGCTTTTTTTCCGGCTTCTGCTTGGACGAAGGCATCAAATAAGGTATCGATTTCTGCGGTGGCAATACCGGGGCCGGTGTCTTCTACTTCAAATATGAGTTGGTAATTGGTGATTGGTAATTCGCCAGCCGGTGACTGAGCGCCGAATACGGCTTTTACGCGCAAGGTGACGCTGCCAGAAGTTGTAAATTTAATTGCGTTTCCCAGGAGGTTGGTTAAACAAACTCGCAATTTTTTTTCATCGGTTTTGACGAATTGGGGAACGTATGGGCTGACTAAAAAATTTAAAAGCAAGTTTTTTTGTTCGCATTTAATTTGAAACATTTCTTCCAGACTGTCGAGCAGGCGATACAGGTCAAAGCTGGTTTCGTAAAGACCGATAATTCCGGCTTCGATTTTGGAGAAATCTAAAACATCGTTAATTAAGTCGAGTAAATGTTCGCCGCTGCGGTTAATAATTCTGAGATTTTCTACTTGTTCGGAACTGAGGTGGCGATCGCGCAACAAAACTTGAGTAAATCCCAGGATAGCATTGAGCGGTGTCCTGAGTTCGTGACTCATGTTGGCGACGAATTGACTTTTTGCTTTGGAAGCGGCGGCGGCGGCTTCTTCAGCTTTTTTGCGCTCGATGATTTCTTGTTGCAGTTGTTGATTTTGGGATACAAGTTGTTTTTGCAGCCGTTTGATCGTCAGTTGGTGTTCAACCCTTGCCAAAACTTCTTCTACTTGAAAGGGTTTTGTGATATAATCCACTCCCCCAATTTCAAAAGCTTTAACTTTATCCAAAACTTCATCTAAGGCGCTAATAAAAATGACTGGGATTTCCTTGGTTTGGGGTTCGGCTTTTAATTGCTCGCAGACTTCATAGCCAGTGAGGTCGGGCATTTTAATATCGAGTAATATTAAATCGGGGGGAGCCGATTTAGCGGCTCGGATTGCCATTGTGCCTTTAATCACACCTCGGACTTTATAGCCGCGATCGCTTAAAGTTGCGGATAACACTTGCAGGTTTTCTGGGGTGTCATCAACGATTAATATATTGCCTTTGCTATCTTCGGTCATGGGGAATTGGTAATTGGTAATTGGTAATTGGTAATTGGTAATTGGTAATGGGGAATGGGGAATGGGGAATGGGGGATTGGGGTTTTATTGGTTTTGAAAAACATCAATTAGATCGATGATTTGATCGCAGCGGAAGTTGTTGACTAAATCGGCGATCGCATGTTTTAAAGCTGCGCGATCGCTTGGTATTTGCTCTATCAGGGAAAAAATTAGCTCGTTATCGATGGAACAAGCGGCGTCGTATAATTCCTGCACCCATTCAGGTGGCATTAATTGGAAAGATTCTGGTTGCAGAACGAAGGATGAATGAGTATCTGCCGCTGGGGTATTCGAGGGGAGTTCCCCTGGCGCGGGGGTAGGTAAATGTTGCTGCTCATAAACGTAACGCACTCCCAAGTATTGAGCCATCTTATCTAAGATAACCTGCTCGCGAAATGGCTTGGCAACGAAGTCGTCGCAGCCTGCGGATAAAATTACCGATCTTTCTTCATCAAAGGCACTGGCGGTGAGGGCAATAACCACGGTTGCCTGACCTTTTAAATGGGTTTTGATGCGTTTGGTGGCTTCGTAGCCATCCATCACGGGCATCCGCATATCCATCAAGATCAAATGGGGTTCCCACATCGACCAAATCTCGACAGCTTGCAGGCCATTTTCGGCTTCGCAGACGGAAAAACCGATGGATGCGAGCATTTTCACCAAGAAAAGACGGCTTTCCATCCGGTCATCTACGACGAGGATGCGATATTCGGGTTGATTGGGTTCTAAACTGACGACTCGTTTGGTTTGTTGGGTGGCTTGAATTTCCGATGCATCGGCGAGAGCGACTGCGATATCAAATTTAAACATGCTTCCTTCTCCCACCTTGCTGCTGACAGTAATATCCCCCTGCATCAGTTGGATGAATTGTCGGCTAATGGGTAATCCCAATCCGGTTCCTTCTTGACTCCGCCGCCCCGTTTCGGTTTGGGCAAAAGGTTTAAATAAGTTGTCCATTTCTTCTGGTGAGATACCGGGACCTGTGTCTTCAATTTCAAAACATAAACGGTAATTGGTAATTGCGTTCCCAGGCAGAGCCAGGGAACGAGGGTCGTTGGTAATAGATGAATTTGAATTTACGTTCTCACTTGCTTCCATGCTCACCGGCTCTGCTTTGAGCCGCAAGGTGACGCCGCCTTCAGTTGTGAATTTAATGGCATTGCCTAAGAGGTTAAGTAAAACTTGGCGCAATTTGCTTTCGTCGGTTTTTATATAGTGGGGCAGGTTTGGTTCTTGGTCGAAAATTAACTGCAAGCCTTTTTTTTGGGCTTGGATTTGCAACATGCTTTCGAGGGTTTCTATTAAGTGGTGCAGGTCAAAGGGATTGGTTTCGAGGGTGACGCGCCCGACCTCGATTTTTGACATTTGCAGAATGCTGTTGATCAGGTTAAGTAAATGCTCGCCGCTTTTAGTAATAATATTGATTTGTTCTTTTTGTTCGGTTTGGAGGGATGAGTCGCGGGAGAGCAATTGGGTAAATCCTAAGATAGCGTTGAGTGGGGTTCTCAATTCGTGGCTCATGTTAGCGAGAAATTCGCTTTTGGCGCGGTTGGCTTTATCGGCGGCTTCTTTGGCTTTTTGCAGGGCAATTTCGGTTTGTTTGCGGGTGGTAATGTCGCTGGCGGTGCCGGTGGTGCCGATGATTTTTCCTTCTGAATCTTTGATGGCGATCGCATTAGTCAAAATATTAACTTCTCTGCCATCTTTGGTGAGGATGGTACTTTCCGCTTGGAAGATTGACTCGCCATTCAGCAAGCGTTGATGCCATTTTTCAGCAGCAGCAACGGCTTCTGGTGCGAGAAAATCAGAAAAATAACGACCCAGCATTTCTTCGGGTTTGTAACCGTAAATTTGTTTGGATGCTTGGTTGATAAAATTAATTCTTCCCGTGCGATCGCAAGCCCAGATCGCATCCTGAGATGTTTCTACCAAGTGACGATATTTCTGTTCGCTTTCTGCCAGGTTAATTTCTGCCTGTTTGCGATAGTTAATATCTGCTTGGGAACCCAACAGTCGCACGGGTTTCCCACTTTCATCCCACACTGCTTGTCCCCGATCTTGTATCCATTTGTAGCTGCCGTCTTTGCACCGCAGGCGATATTCGGCAGTATAAAAGGGGGTAATTCCGTCGAGATGTTGTTGCATGGTGGCGGTTACCCGGTTTAAATCTTCGGGATGGATGCGGATTTTCCATTCATCTTCGCTGGTGCCGATTTCGCTTTCTTTATACCCCAGCATTTCTTTCCAGCGGGCGGATCTGAACACTTCACCCGTGACGAGGTTGGCGTCCCAAATCGCGTCGTTGTTGGCTTTTAATACTAACTGCCAGCGTTCTTCGCTTTTTCTTAATTCTTCGGTGGCTCGTTTCCGTTCCGTAATATCCTGACTCACAGAAATCAAGCAATTCTCTCCGCCAATTTCTATCATTTCTGACGACAGTAGGGCGGTTCTTATTTCCCCCGATTTGGTGCGAGATTCAAATTCATAATTACGGACAAACCCTTGCGAGGCTAATAGATCGAATAGGTGCTTACGGTCTGATAAATTGACCCAAATATTCAATTCAACGGCGGTGCGCCCGATAATTTCTTCAGGGGCGTAACCCGTCATCTCGCAAAAGGCATCGTTGACTTCGAGGTGCGTGCCATCGCTAAATCGGGTAATTGTAATTGCGTGAGGCGTGGAACGAAAAGCTTTGGCAAATTTTTCTTGCTCTTGGCGCAGTTGAGCGGTGCGTCGATCGACTAACGCTTCTAGTTCTTCATTTAACTGCTGAAGTTTGGCATTTTTATCTGCCAGTTCTTTTTCCAGTAAATAGCTATTGATAGCTTCTTTTACCGTTAACTTTAAGTCTTCTGGCTGCCAGGGTTTAGCAATGTAACGATATAATTTTGCATATTTAATTGCATTCCCTACCGCTTTAACATCGGCTTGCCCCGTCAGCATTATTTTAATAGTTTTTGACGAGATTCCATGCACTTGCCGTAACAATTCATCCCCTTTGATATCGGGCATGAGATAATCGGAAATAATCAAGGGTATTTCGCACTCATCTTCTAGCAATTCGACGATTAAGTCTAAAGCATCTTCTCCTCCTTCTGCGGTTTCAATCGCATAATCTTCGCCTAAAGTTGCTTTCAGTTCGATTTTCAAGCTGTCCAGAATTGTGGGTTGGTCGTCAACGCAAATAATAACGGGTTTTTTCATAGCTATTGGTTTAAGCCGGATTTGATTGTGGAAATTAGTTCTTTAACATCCCAAGGTTTAGCCAAGCAACTGTGCAAATTAGCTGCTTTTGTAGCTCTTTCAATTGCATCATTGTCTGCTTGTCCCGTCAGCATCACTTTGACAATTTTAGGATATTTTTCGTGGACTTTAATTAAAAACTCATCTCCTTTAATACCGGGCATTAACCAATCAGATACGATGACGAGTATCGTGCTTTCTTCTTCAATTTCGTCAATAATTTCTAGGGCTTCATCGGCACTTTCTGCGACTTCATATAGGTAAGCATCGCCAAACTCAGTTTTTAATTGAATTTTCAAACTATCCAAAACAACGACTTCATCATCTACGCATAAAATGGCTGGCTTAGGCATGGCATTTTCCTGAACTACAAAGGTAAAAATACGGTAAATATTGTTTGACCTGGAACGGTTTTTACTTGAATTTCCCCTCGATGTTTTTCGACGATTTTTTTCACAATATCCAATCCCAAACCGCTGCCTTCTCCTGCGGGTTTGGTGGTAAAAAATGGCTCGAATATTTTCGGCATAATTTCTGGGGGGATGCCCGAACCGTTATCCCCTATGCTGACTTGGAGGCGATTGTCTTGCTGTAAAATGTCAATGGTTAAAGTTCCTTTATAGTTCATGGCTTGTAAAGCGTTATGGATCAGGTTGGTCCAAACTTGATTTAGTTCATCAGCATAGCATAAAATATAAGGTAAGTTGCTTTGATAGTTTCTAATAATTTCTACTTCTTTTTTGAGCTGGTGATTGTACAAAATCAAGACGGTTTCAATGGCTTCAGAAATGTTGGCTAGCACCTTTTCACCTGTAGGGCTGTTATGGGTGTAGGTTTTTAAGGCAAATACTACTTTAGCCGCCCTGTCGGCGGCAGTGACGATGGTTTCGGCGCTTTTGGTTAAACTGGAAATTTTATAAGCGGTTCTTAAAAGATTTCTGCTGTCAGGGTCTTGAAGTAAAGGCAAAAAAGCGTCAATTTCACCGTAAACGCCCAGATCAACTAAGATATCGGCTATGGTGTCGGGATTTTGAATGGCGCGGTTTTCCAGTTGCTGCTGCAAGGCTTTTTTAAATTGACGCCTTTCTTTGGTAGAAAATAAAGTTGATTGTTGGCTTGATGCCTTCAGGAGGGCAAAAAAATCATCGCTGCGTTGTTGGGAAAGGTTTTGAAAAAATTCGGGTAATTTTTCTAGATTGTGAGTCAAGAAATCAACAATATTCTGGACAGAGGAGCGAATGGCACCCAGGGGGGTATTAATTTCGTGAGCCACTCCGGCGATTAATTGTCCCAGTATTGCCATTTTTTCCGAGTGCAGCAGTTCTTGTTGCGCTAGTTGTAGCTTTTGCAAGGTGTGGGCTAATTCTTCATTTTTTTGCCCCCTGGCGATTTGGGCTTGTTTGCGATCGCTGATTTCTTGTAGTAATTTTTGGTTCGTTTCCTTCAGTTGCGCGGTGCGTTCTTCGACTCGTTGTTCCAAGATAGCGTTGAGGCGGCGCACTTCGGTTTCAGCAGCGGTGCGTTCTTGCAGCGCTTGCATTAGTTGTGCATTCGCTACCATCAGTTCTTTTGTTCTCGCTTGTACTTGCGCTTCTAAATTCTCGTTCACCAGCCGCAGTTGCGCTTCTGCCCGTTGCATTTGTTCGTTCATTTGTTGCAACGAGAGGGTTTTTTCGGCAATCGTTTGCTGCAAAAGTTTCACGGTAGCGTAGATTTGGGCTGGATCTAAAGCTTGCAACAGGTTGGTTTGGGTGACGATTCCGGCTAAGTATCCCCCCTCATCAACAACTACCAACCGCCGGATGCGGTGCTGTTGCATCCTTTGATTAGCTTCCCATAAGGTGGCATCACTTGGTACTGCCAGCAACGGAGAAGTCATCACGGTTTCTGCCTTTGTTTGCGCCAGATCGATGTTTTGGGCGGCGAATTTAAGGATATCTCGTTCTGTAATAATGCCTATTGGTATCTGAAGAAACCCGGTTTCTTGAGTGCAAATAACTACGCAGCTTCTGCGTTGCGCTGCCATTAATTGGGCAACATTGAAAGCTGAAGTTTCAGGGGTAGCGGTTGTGACTGTTTTCGTCATGATATCGGCAACGCGCCCCATTTGCAGCAAGTCGGTAGGTTTGAGGGTGGCGCGTAAACTTTCTCCCGTCAGCACGCCGAGCAATTTACCATCAGCGTCTGTAATCGGCAAGTGACGAATTTGAGCCGAATGCAACAGTGCCAGCAAGTCAAAGATATTGTTGGCGCGATCGCGCGGGCAAGTAATCAAATTCTGCGTCATCACTTGGGATACGGTGATTGCCTCTAGTGGTTTCTCGCTAACCGCCAGTCTGACGACATCGCGTTCGGTGAGAATACCGAGTAATGTTTCTTGTTGCACAATTAAAGTATAGCTGGCGTCTTGTCTGCTCATGGTTGCGATCGCGAAGCTTAAAGGAGTCTCTGGCGGCATCATCAACGGATTGGGCTCCAGCGCTTGCTCGATTAAGGTTTGGTTATCGTAAAGATTGGGCGACATAACTATACATCAAACATTTTTTCATATCTTAAACTTTAAAACATTTTTTTGAGACAGTAAGGGCGAGTTTTACCAGTAAAGAGATAATTGACTCAAGTTGCTAGTTTTCTCTCGAAGAGGGGCTAATGGCTAATGGCTAATGGGTAATTCTCAAGATTATACTGCCAATGAATCCAATTACCAATTACCTATTACCTATTACCTATTACCTATTACCATTAAATCGGTAGTAAAACGCTAAATTTTGTTTGCCCTGGTTGGGAGGTTACTTCTATTTTTCCTTGATGTCTTTCGATAATTTTTTTGACAATTCCCAATCCCAAGCCGCTGCCAACTCCAGCGGGTTTTGTAGTAAAAAATGGCTCGAATATTCTCGGCAAAACTTCGGATGGGATACCTTTTCCCGTATCTGTAAAGCTGACGCATATGCTGCCATCTTGCTGGGTTACGTCAATAGTTAAAGTGCCCTTGTTGTCCATTGCATCTAAAGCATTTTGCAGCAAATTAGTCCAAACTTGATTTAGTTCATCCGCATAACAGGGAATCAATGGCAAGTAACGGTCATAATTCTTGATTACTTGCACGCCTTGTTTTAGCTTGTAATTAAATATGATTAATACCGTTTCAATGCCATCATTAATATTAGCCAATTTTTTATCATCCGACTGTTCATAATGAGCATAGCGTTTGAGAGCCATGACTAATTTAGCAGCGTTATCGTTAGCCCTTATAATAGTAAACGAACTTTTGAACAAATTGTAAAATTGATTGGCAATTGTTAAAGCATCTTTATTATTTGGTTGTTTTAACAGTTCTAAAACAGGTGAAATATTATCATAAATTCCCATTTCTACAAGGGTAGGGGAGAGAATTTCAGCAGAAGCGATCGCTGAGGCTTGGAGTTGGCAAATTAACTCTTTTTTAACTTGGCGCATCTCTCTGGTAGATAAGACCGCCCTTGGGGAACTTGACCGTTGCAACAACGCCCAGAAATCTGCGTAAAGTTGCGGATCGAGTTGTTGCAACACAACGGGTAACTGTTGGAGAATTTCACTTAAGCCATTAGCGATACTATCCGCCGATGAGCGAATCGCACTCAGGGGATTATTAATTTCATGAGTCACTCCGGCGAGCAGCTGTCCCAATGCTGCCATTTTTTCCGATTGAATCAGTTCGGTTTGAGTTGCTGTTAACTGGGCCAATGCTTGTTGCAATTCGCGATTTTTTGCTGCCAGTTCCTCGTTTGCTCTTGTTAGTTCCAGAGTTCTCGCTTGCACTTGCGCTTCCAAATTTTCATTCACCTCTCGCAGGTGCGCTTCTGCTTGCTGCATTTGCTCGTTCATTTGTTGCAACTGTTGCGTTTTTTCAGCGATGACATGCTCTAAAATTTCGACGGTGGCATACATTTCCGTCGGTTCTAAAAGTTGCAACAAGCTAGTTTGAGTAACGATCCCGGCTAAATATCCCGCCTCATCTACGACTACCAAACGCCGGATATTATACTGTTGCATCAATTGATGGGTGTGCCAGAGGGTAAAATTGAGTTGCGTTGGCAGCAGCGGGCAACTCATCACAGTTTCGGCTGAAGTTTGGCAGAGATCCAGTCCTTGGATTTTGAATTTGACGATATCCCTTTCGGTAATAATTCCCACAGGTTTTCGCAGAAACCCGGTTTCTTGAGCGCAAATGACGACGCAACTTTTGCCATGGGTTGCCATTAGCTGGGCAACTTGAAAAACCGAAGCATTAACTGAGGCGGTGATTACCTCAGTTACCATAACTTCAGCAACCAACCGCATTTTTAGTAAGTCGGAGGGTTTGAGAATTGCCCTTAAACTGTCCGCCGTGACAACGCCGAGCAACTTACCGTTCTCATCTGTAATCGGTAGGTGACGAATTTTGGCGGCTCGCAGCAGGGCGAGTACAGAGAAGATATTGCTAGCTTCTGCAAGGGAAAGGGTAATCAAATTCTGCGTCATTACTTCTGAGATGGTTACCCCTTCTAAGGGCGTCTCGTTGGCAGTGAGGCGGACGATATCCCGTTCAGTAAAAATACCTAGTAATTGTTGCTGTTGGGCGATTAAAGTATAACTGGAGCGCGTGGCGCTGATTTGTGCGATCGCTTCCACAACCAACCTATCCGGAGTAATAGTTAAAGGATTTCTCTCAAGTGCTTGCAAGAGTAAAGCTTGGCGAGAGGAAAGACTCGACGACATGGCGTATCAAAGGAAACACATCTGATTTTCTAGTCAACCATAACAAGATTAGACGCAACATGGTATGGGGAAAGGGGAACGACTTTTTCCAAAACTCGGGTATCTGGGGTTTCACAAATCAACCACCAATCGGAATCGATACGGTAAAAGTTGTTTTACCTGGCACTGACTCTACCTCAATTTTCCCTTGATGCTTATCAATAATTTTCTTCACAATATCCAATCCCAAACCGCTGCCTTCTCCTGGGGGTTTCGTGGTAAAAAATGGCTCAAATATCCTCGGCAGAATTTCTGGCGGTATACCCTTACCGCTATCGGTAATGCTAACCCGCAAGTAATTATCTTGCTTGTTTACATCAATGGTTAAAGTTCCCTTGTTACCCATTGCTTGTAAAGCATTGTGGATTAAATTCGTCCAAACTTGATTCAGTTCATCGGGATAGCAGAAGATTTCCGGTAAATTACTTTCATATTTTCTAATGACTTCCACACCCTGTTTGAGTTGGTTGTAATAAAGCGTTAAGATGGTGTCAATTCCATCCGTCAGTTTAGCTAGCACCTTTGCTCCTGAAGCGTCCCAATGGCTATAGCTTTTCAATGCAAACACGACTTTTGCCGCCCGGTCTGTGGCTGTTTTGATAGTATTGGTGCTTTTTTGTAAAGAGCCAAATTGATAAGCTTTGTTTAAAACATTGCCACTTTCTGGGTCTTGCAACAAGCGTAAAAAAGGTTCAATATTGTCGTAAATACCCAGGTCAACCAACGTATCGGCAACCGTGTCGGCATTGGCAATAGCGAAAGATTCCAGCTGCCGAGTTAAAGCTCTTTTCAATTGGCGTTTTTCTTTAGTAGATAATGGGGTATTTTCAGAATTTGAATTTTGCAGTAATGTCAAGAAATCTTGCTGTCGTTCTGGAGATAAAGATTGCAAAAACTCCGGTAACTGCAAAAGGTTTTCCCCCAAGAAATTAGCAATATTCTCCACCGATGAGCGAATCGCACCCAAGGGGGTATTAATTTCATGGGCAACTCCGGCAATCAGTTGTCCCAAAGCTGCCATTTTTTCTGATTGAATCAGTTCTTGTTGAGTGAGTTTAAGTTCGTCGAGAGTCTTGACTAACTCGTCATTTTTGTTAAGCAATGCTGTCTCGGCTTGCTGGCGTAGGCGAAGTTCTTGGTAGACATCGCTGATATCGTGGGCAACCCAGATCGCCAAATCGTTGGAAACCGGCGCAATACAAGCTGTAAACCAAACTTGGCGCTCGTTAATGGTGAGGTAGTAATCCAAATTAATCGTCTGCTGTGTCTCTAAAACCCGCCGTACTGGCTGCCACCAATGATCGGTATTTTCATCGAGAAAAAATGGTTCGATTGTATGACTGATAATGTCAATATCGGGGGGATACAAAGAACTCGTATTCGTCGGCACAACTTCTACATTTCCTTGGGCATCCAGGAGCAATACAATATCGGTCATGGCTTCAAACACGGCTCGCATTTTACTTTCAGAGGCGTGTAGCTTTTCTTCCAGCAATTTGCGTTCAATAATTTCTTGTTGCAATTCCTCGGTTCTCGCTTCGACTTTAGTTTCCAGGGTTTGGGAATAGTTTTCTAACTCCTCGTAGAGTCGGGCATTTTGCAGGGAAATTGCCGCTTGAGAGCATAATAACTGGGTGATCGATAAGCGATCGCGCGTAAATGCTCCTACACTCAGATTGTTCTCCAGGTAAAGAATGCCGATGAGTTGACCTTGATTTTGAATCGTCGTACACAGAACTGATTTAGGTTTATTAGCGATTATGTAGCTATCTTGAGTAAAGCCAATTTCCTGCGTCGCATCGTTTATGACAAGATTTTCTTTAGTTCGCGCTACATAGTTAATAATCGACATGGGCAGGTAAGCGCACTTACAGGCTTCTGCATCTGACTCTTGATCGCATACGGGCATATCTCGCGTAACAATCTCTTTATCATGTGTTATATTTCCGGCAATTTCAACCACCCATTCTCCCGCTTTTTCCCTTAAAATAAAACCCTTTTGCGCTCCGGCATTTTCCATAATTATTTTAATCATTTTGCCTAACAAGCTATCCAGCACAATTTCACTCGAAATCGCGTGACAAGCTTTCATTACTGCGCCTAAATCCAAGATTTCGCTCGAATTACTGCTCGTTGAAACCTTAGTGGCGGTTGTGGTACAGGCGTCTGTGGTAGACGCTTCCGCGCCTGTCCTCCTGGCATTTTCTACCCGGAAGCGGGTGAGCAATTGGGAATAGCGTTTTTCCAAATCTTCAACTTTGGCTTGAGCGCCCCAGAGGGTATAACAGTAGCGAGCATCGTTCATATAAACCGAGGCAATTTTATCTTTACCCCAAGCTTGGTAGAATTTGGCTGCCAGCTCATTGCTAAGTGCTTCTTCATTAATGTAATCGTTTTGTTTAGCGAGGGAAATGGCGCTATCATAATTTTCCATCGCCTCAACATTTTCTTGTAAAATTCGCTGTCGTTCCGCTTCAACCAGGTAAAATTTAGGCAAAAAATTCATCGGGGCGTGCTGCGCCCATTCTTGCATCTTTGCTTGGTTTTCTGCCACTTGTTTAACCAGGATATCTTGCTGGGATTTATCCGCATCGGCATACACCGTTAGCCTGACAAGAGAATCGTAGAAATAGAACACAGGCACGACGATATTACCCGTGACTCCATCTAAATAACCTTTTGCTAGTTCGGCATTTTCTAAAGCTTGATGATGCTGCTCAAACAGATAGCACAGGATGAGTTTATTTAAATAAAAATTAAAAATTGCGGTTCGGTAATTGGATTGAATCAGCAGCGGTAGGGAGTCTGATTCGTTGAAAGCTTCCCCAACTAACCGACAAGGATTTTCAGTTTTTGCAAGCAAGTTAAGAACAGCCTGATGAAATATTTGAAGGCTCTTCAAAGGAATGCCTTGCTTGAAATTATCTATAACCTGGCTGTAGGTTGCCATTTCTGTTTCTAATTCTGTTAAGGGCTGCCCCATCCAATAGCCATACTGGCATTTTTCTTTGGCGCTGTAGCTGGCAAAATCGAATTGTCCAGTTTCTAGTGCCAGGGAGTAAGATTCTAATAATAACGAGGCGGCTGAATTGATATGTTTTTTTAAATACAAAATAAACGTAGCCACAATGAATAACGTTTTACTCTTAATTGTTTTATTAGTGAATTTTGAGGCTAAATTCAAAGCCAAATTGCCCAACTTATAAGCAGATTCAATCTCTTGAAAAATGCCGTTTAAAATTTGCCCGTAACTTGCATAAGCAATAGCTGATTCAGGAGCATTGCCACTTTGGATAGATAAATTGACTTGTGCTAGGACAACTAGCAAAAATAAGGGTTGAGAAGTGATATAGCTAACCGGATTTATTTTTGAGAGAATAAGCAAAGCTGCCCGCACATAAATATCCGTCATTTCGGGCAAGTTAATTAAGCTATCAATGCCCGTTTGAGCAACAAGGGCAGCAGTTTCCGCGAGGAATTTCTGCACATCTGTAGGGGTGGGCGACTCAGGAAAACTTACCCCTAACTGTTGAGAGACTTGCAACCCTATTTTAATCGCTTCAAAGAGTTGGTTCTGCGTCTTATAAGCTTGGATTTTAACTTCATAAACCTTGACTTTGTCGCTCAGGGTTTTAGCGTGGTGCAGCACGGTTTCTGCTAATGAATCCATCTGTTGAAAATCGCCGATGAGGTAGGCGGTTTCTACTGCTTCTATATGAATATCTAAGGTTAAATTGTACTGGGTTTCCCAAGCATTTTCTCTGAGTAAAGAACGACCTAAAGTGAGATAAGCGATCGCTGCCCTATAAGCCGTAGCTGCCTTAGCTTTCTTCCCGGCAATTAAATTTAGTTTTACGATTTCATCCAACTCTTTTTGAACGGCACTTTCAGAAGTTTCAGTTAACAGATATAAAACGCCGCTATTGAGATGATCGACAATCTTAAATATCTCGTCGGCTAACTGCTCTGGCTGAGTTTTTTGTAACAACAGCCGACCAATTTTTAAGTGAACGGCGGCTGTTTGATCGATCTCGATTAGATCGTAAGCCGCTTGTTGCACCCGGTCGTGGGAAAATGCATATTCAATAATTAACAGGTCAGAATTTAACTCGGAAAGGGGCAAAATTAACCCCGCCTCAATCGCTACTTTTAAATCTGCAAAAACTTCCCTGGCAGATTGTTCGCAGACAACAGAAAGTGTATTTAAATCGAAATCAGCGCCGACACAAGCAGCCAACTGTAAAACCCGCTGAGTTGATGGGGGAAGTTGCTTCAATTTTTCGATGGTTAATTCAACTACATTATCGGTAATGCCCATCGCTTCAATTCGCTCCAAATCCCATTGCCAGCTTAAACAATCCCAATCAAAAAATATCAGGTTATTTTCATAAAGAGTTGTGAGAAATTCCTTGACAAAAAACGGATTGCCTCCGGTTTTTTCCTTCACCAAATTTGCTAAAGGTTTAACCGAGGTCAGATCCCGGCGTAACGTATCGGCAATTAGTTTAGCGATCGCATCTATTTCTAAGGGTGCTAAACTAATCTTGCTAACCGTTACTCCTTCTTTCTCGATCGCCTCGATCGTCGCCATCAACGGATGATTCTGGTTAACTTCGTTATCGCGATACGCCCCAATCAACAATAGATTTTGTGGGCGGGCAAAGACTGATGAACCGCCTACTTCACCTGTAATTATCAGTTGAATTAATTTGAGGGAAGCGGGATCTGCCCATTGCAAATCATCTAAAAATATCGCTAAAAAATGGTCTTGAGTATCAAACAACCTGATAAAGTTTTGCAAGATTAAATAAAACCGATTTTGCGATTCGATTGACTCTAATTCCGCCACGGCTGGCTGCTTGCCAATAATCAATTCTATTTCGGGAATAACATCAGCGATCGCTTGAGCGTTGTTACCCAGAACCGCTATAATTTTTTGGCGCCATTGCTCAAGCTCAGCTGCACTTTCACTTAGCAGTTGTCGCACCAATTCCTGAAAAGCACTGACGATGGCTCTGTAAGGAATATTCCGCTGTAATTGGTCAAATTTCCCACTAATAAAATAACCGCCACCTTTGGTAACAGATTTACAAATCTCTTGCACCACTGCTGACTTACCAACGCCAGCAGCACCAGCCAATAACATCATTTCGGTTTTGTTATCTCTCAGTTTTTGCTTGTCATTTGCTAGTGTTTCGTCATCACTAATTCGTTTAAATGCTGCCAGTACCCTTTCAATTTCTTCCTTTCTACCGTAGAGTTTTTGACTGATTTGAAACTTGTCAGAAATGTCATGTTCGCCAGGGAAGATGCATTCGATGCTACCGCTAGATTCTAACTGCATTAAAGCCAGCACCAAATCTGCTTTAATTCCCCAGGCACTTTGGTATCGATCTTCGGCATTTTTCGCTAACAATTTCAAGATGATGCCCGAAAGAGCTGGAGGTATTTCTGGATTAATTTGATGGGGGGGTAAAGGATGTTTAGCGATGTGACAATGCACCAACTCCATTGGATCTAGCGTGTCAAACGGCACAGCGTTGCAGAGCATTTCATAAAAAGTGACGCCGAGGGAATAAAAATCCGTGCGATAATCTATCGAGCGGTTCATTCTCCCAGTCTGCTCTGGCGATATATAGGCGAGAGTACCTTCTAAAACCGTAGGATTTTTTAGCAAAGTCTGAGATTTGCTTAAAACCGTTGCAATACCAAAGTCGATAAATTTCAATTGTTTGGTTGCCGGATTATAAACTATATTCGACGGGTTGATATCTTTGTGAATGATATTAGCCGCGTGGATGTGTTCTAAACTCTCGGCTAGATCGATGGCAATGTTGAGAAATTCCAAGAGCGTCAACTGGCGATTCGCTTCGCGATCCGCCAAAGCCCAATCGCGCATCCAAGTTTTCAACGATCCGCCGCCGAAATCTTCTAAAATTAGCGCCAAAGTTCTCTGATAGGTTTCTAAACCATAAGCTTTGATAACCCCATCCAAATTCAAATTCCGGATGATTTCATATTCTTGCTTATAGCGCGTGAGTTCCGCTACCGTGGGAAAATCTTGCTTTAGGATCTTAATAATTACCGAACGATGGTCTGTCTCGCGGATGCCCCGATAAACTTGCGAGTTGGCACTTTCGTAAATTTGGGACAGAACCTGATAGCCAGGAATTTCAATCATAGTAGGTAGAGTTATAGAAAAATATTTAAGCAATTAGTCGTACTGTACATCATTAGCAACGGGACGTGACAGGCTCATATTCCGGGTTGCTCTCAAAGTCGGTTTGGTTACCACAGATCTAAGCAGAAACCCGGTTTCT
>DNGG01000201.1 GCA_003486675.1 Cyanobacteria bacterium UBA11372 | reverse complement strand
AAACAAGCTTCAAGGTGGGGACAGTCTTCACACTGGGGTTCTTTCCCTGGGTGAGGACAGCCACAAGCGGGATTTAAGAAGCATTCAGAAGGCTTTTTGGGTGCAAAGTGATAGGCTGTTTCTCGCAAACAAAGAAACAAATCTCGACCAAGCATAATGGCTAATTTGGTAATTGGTAATTGGTAATTGGTAATTGGTAATTGCTAGTTGCTAATTGCTAATAGAGAGATTTTACTGACATTAGCCATTAGCCATTAGCTGCTATGTATGAGGTAACTAGCAAATTGAGTTAATAGCTAATGGTTTTTGCAGCCATTAGCTATTAGCACCTTTGGGATTTAGGCAACTGCGGCAGGAACTCTATCAAGAATAGGTTTGCGCTTTTCTAGGTCAAATCCATAGCCGTGGGGAAGAATATGAAGCCTCGCGCCACAAATTGCCATTGCCTCGTCTTTTAATACTTCATCGGCGTTGCTATGGGTAACTTCCGACTCATCAACAACGGTAACAGAACCAGCGCCAATGACTTCAAATTTGTTTCCGTTGACTGCGACAGCTGTATTTTCATCAATACCGATTCCCAAGACGGCTGGCTGCTGTACCAATGCTGAAATTAAGCGCCCCAGACGTCCGCGCTGGGAGAAATGCTGATCGACTACAATTCCAGGAAGGAAGCCCATACCAGGTCCCATTGCCACAGTATCAGCGCGAGGATTTGTCTCAGAATCTCCTTCAATAATCATTACATCTGGCATCATGGCAGCACCGGCGCTTGTGCCTGCGACTACAATTCCTTCAGCGTAACGTCTGTGAATTGCTGCATCGAGTTTGGTGCCTTTAATTAAGGTGATGATGCGAGCTTGATCTCCTCCAGTAAAAAATACGCCAGTTGCTTGTTCAATGAATTCTAAGTATTCTGGTTTATCTGCATCTTCTCGATATTCGGTGTTAATTACTTTAACCTCTTCGGCGCCCAGACGCTGAAAGATTCTGGTGTAGTCGTCTCCTACTTCTCTGGGCAAGCTGGTGGCAGCTGTCATAATTGCAATGCGAGCTTTGGTACCTCCGGCGCGTCGCACGAATTCCCGCAGGATTCTGCATTCGCCTTCTTTTTCTTCTGCACCGCCGATGATTAGTAATTGTCCGCGCTTATCTTCAGTCATAGAAGCTCCATTTTTGATGTCTTCTTTTAAGAAAACATAACAATCCAATGCTCTGAAACCGCCAAACGGTAGATTCTTATACAGATACTTGCGCGGTTATGGATATAGGACTTAGGCAAGGGCGACCTAGAAACGGGAGCATGTCAACTCCAGCAAGGCTAGTTGGGTTTCGTACCTCAACCCAACCTACACAGAAGAGCCAATTGCTTTCCTTGACATGCTTCCCCTAAAAACCGGCTTTCTTGCTGCGATCTCTAGAAACTAAATATGGTATTATGGTGCGTTACGCTATCGCTAACGCACCCTACGTTTAGAAACTTCCCCTAGCCTCCAGCCCCTAGCTATATTAAGCAGAATTTCCACTTTCTCCCTTGATTACCGCCGCACCAATTAAATGTGCAAGGCGTAGCGATTCTGGAACATTCCCGCAGTCGGTCAGGTTTTTTAGCGCTTGTGCGATTACCTCTGGACTTTCACCACAAACTTGAAAATAGAATGGCGGGAAAGCATGAATTTCTCCGGCACGTTGCAACAGCTTTAAACGCTTTTCTGGTTGTGGTAGACGGCGAATGGGTTCTTCCATGTCTTTCAAAGAAGGGAGACGACGCATAACTGCTACGCAGGGTAATGCAAGTCTTTCTGAAAGTTTTGGTAGGTCGATAATATTTAAGCCACCAAAACCAATGCCATCGAGTAAAACTAAATGTAATTGAGGCAAAAATTTACCGCCGATCAGCAAGTTGCAAATTGTATCCGTCGCATTCCAACCATCTTGCCGGATTTGTCCCCACACCATCCCTTCAAATCTCGTTCCGGCACAAACAATTCCTGTAATATTGACTTTGCTGCCTTTTTTGCGCTTAAACGGCGCATCGTCGAAGCCGATGACGCGAATGGTGCGACGATGTTTGAGCAGGGAGGCGAGTTTCATTGGTTGTGCAATCAATTGGCGATTGGGGGCGTTGCGATCGCATCGCCTGCCTTTGGCATATCGCTTCCTCTACTGAGAAACCGTTAACATATCGTAACAACTCTTTAAAATAAAGGCAGGCATCATATTCATAACCACTATGTACCTGACTTACTTGGACAGCAATAGCTGGCTGATTGAAATGGGCGGGAAACGCATTCTGCTTGACCCCTGGCTGGTAGGGCCATTAGTCTTTGGTAATATAGACTGGCTATTCAAAGGCACGCGACCCAAGGAACGCCCGATACCCGATAATATTGACCTAATTCTGCTGTCTCAAGGTTTGGAAGATCACGCACACCCGCCGACGCTGAAGCAACTTGACCGCAATATTCCCGTCGTGGGTTCTCCCAATGCGGCAAAAGTAGTGCAGGAGTTGGGTTTTACCAGCATCACCTCACTGGCTCACGGAGAAAGTTTCACTTTTAATCAAAGCGTGGAAATTAAAGCTGTTCCCGGCTCTCCTATTGGCCCGACTCTGTTAGAAAATGGTTATCTGCTCAAAGAATTGGCAAGCGGCTTGATGCTGTATTACGAACCTCACGGGTATCATTCTCCCTCGCTGAAACAATTTGCACCTGTTGATGTGGTGATTACACCTATTATTGACTTGGTGCTGCCGATCGTAGGGCCCTTTATTAAAGGAACGAAAAGCGCTTTAGAAGTGGCGCAATGGTTACAACCCCAAGTGATGTTACCGACTGCTGCTGGGGGAGATGTAGAGTTTGAGGGTTTGCTGATAAAATTGCTACGGGCTGTGGGAAGTGCGGCGGAATTTCAAACAACGCTGGAACAGAATCACCTGAAAACACGGGTGATCGAACCAACTCCAGGTTCGCGGTTTGAATTACCATTAGAGCGTCGTGCTGTAGCTGCCTAATTGTTCTAAATTATCAGGTGCGTTACGGCTAGCGTAACGCACCCTACTAAAGATCGGGGTTGTAAATTATCAGGTGCGTTACGGCTAGCGCCTAACGCACCCTACAAAAGATCGGAGGAGTGAATGAAAAGGCGATCGCTTCTTTATTTCGGCATCAGTTTAACAATCTGCGCTGCCTGTTCCTTCGTCAAAGTTTCAGCGCAGTCAGCTACCGGGGTGACTCAGCGGGTACAGTTTGAAAAAGGGCGTTTCTCCACAATCGTTAAAGGTGCGGTGGAACCAGGTAATAAAGATACGTATATTTTTCGCGCCCGTCAGGGTCAAGAAATTATTATGGATGTGGTTTGGGAAGGCACGCCTGTCGATCAAAACGAAGAGCAAGGGCTTTCTGGGTTCTCTTTCGTACAGCCAGATGGGAAAATATTTGAAGACCCGCAAGATGGTTATTTTAATGCCTTATCAACGGGTGACTATCGGGTTATTATCGCACAGCCTTACAGATTAAGTAGTCCTGGATATACGTTTAAATTGACGATTCGCTAGATTAGGTGCTAGGAATGATCAAAGTCTGGATTGGGGTGCGATCGCTTCTTAATATCGCAGCAAGTTTTGTAATTTCAAGTGCTATCCCTTGGGGTACAGCCTTAGCCCAAGATGAATTGTCTTTCAAAAATTTTAGCATCGAAACTCTCAGCAGATTAAACGGTGAGTGCCGAGGTTCTACTGAAGTTAACTATCGCTCCCAAAGACTTAGATCCCCAGATGGCAAAACTTCTATTTACTTTAATGGAGTTATCAGAAGAGTTGGTCAAAATACCAGTCGTAGAGGCGGTGTCGGTTCTATAAAATGCGACCCTTATAAACTAGAAACCCCCGCTGGTGAATTAGTCATCGAAGGTGAGACTATTTTAACAAAAAATCTTTCTTCTCTAGGATTTGAGCGGCGATTTAGTGGTTTTTATATCGTTAATCCAGTAGCTTTTTCTCCCGATAGTCGGTACTTAATTGCTAGAGTAGATGTCTCTTCTAACGGTTTAGATGCTTGGACTGGCTATGCGGTATTAGATTCTCAAAAAAATTATCAGCTTTTATCTCTAGATCCTTGTAAAGATACCGACTTTGGCGGAGAATACAAAGGGTTTACATCCCCTTTTGAAATTATTTTTGATTGTTCTGCTGCTGGAGAAGTATATTTTGAGGTGTTAAATCTCACCAGGCAATCTATTAGCAGAATTACCAGTCGCTCTTGGGTTGCTAATAATTCTCTTCGCTCTTATGGTTCGGTATTTTCAACCTTTGAAATTGTCAGAGTCCAGCAGTTTCCACGTCGGTGAATCATATCAAATCCGGTGGGATCGGAATGATTGGCCTTTCTTGCTAATGGCTAATTGCTAATTGCTAATTGACCCAACGATATCAGTTATGTAGGGGCGGGTTTTACCGACTATCTATGCCATAATCGACAATTGTTATAAACCCGCCCCCATCAAACGATTAGCCCAATGCTATTACTGCGTTTTGACCTCCGAATCCAAAACTAAAACAAAGTATCCGTTTAATGTTTCCTCGACGCGGTACTCTTACCAAATCTAAATCAAATTCTGGCTGCTTCAATCCTACACAAGGGGGTAAAATTTGATACTTTAAAGCCATCAAAGAAAATGCGACTCCCAAGGCTCCAGATGCGCCTAAAGTATGACCTGTAGAGCCTTTGGTAGAAGTGACTGGGAGGCTTTGGGGAAATAAATGCAAAATCAGATTGGCTTCGTTTTGGTCGTTGAGTTGGGTGCTGGTGCCGTGGGTATGGATGTAATCAATATCACTAGGAGAAAGATGGCTGCGTTCTAGACATTGTTTGACGGCGGCGATCGCACTCTTTCCCCCTGGTTCCGGCGCGCTGATATGATAGGCATCAGCGGTTAAACCAAATCCCAAAATCTCTCCATAGATAGATGCGCCGCGTCGGTTGGCTAATTCTGCGGATTCGAGTACAAATACCGCTGCGCCTTCGCCCAATACCAATCCTTCCCGATATCGATCAAACGGATAGCAGCCAGTTTTGGCTAATGCACCCATTTGCTCAAATCCAGCTAGGGTTAGGGGTGTAATCGGTGCTTCTACCGCACCGGCAATAACGCGCTGACATTGCCCAGTTCGGATGAGTTCAAAACCTTGAGCGATCGCCCAAATTCCGGTGGCACAAGCTGCCATTGGGGCTAATACGGGTGCTGTGGAACCAATTTGACGGGCGGCGGCGATCGCTCCCATATGGGGTAGCGTTTCTAACCAATCTTGTAGGAGGCAAGGCAGAGCCTTGTTAGACTCGTTCCCAGGCTGAGCCTGGGAACGAGAATGGGGATGCTCTGCATCCTGTAAATATGAGGCTATAGACTGGTTCCCAGGCTGAGCCTGGGAACGAGAATGGGGATGCTCTGCATCCTGTAAATATGAGGCTTGCGCCAGTTTCTCCCACTGCCCCTGCTGACTGCGACTCGATCCGATGACTACTCCACAATCTGGTAAAGGTGGAACTAAACCAGCATCTTGCAGGGCATCTTTTACTACTAAATTGACGAGGTTATTTAAATTTGCTGGCTTCTCGTTAATTAATGCCAGGGGGAATGCTTCTAATTCTGGAAAAGGTTGATGCAATTTAATCGCAGACTGAGATGCTAATAAATTTTGCCAGCTTGAGTCCAACCTACCCAAAGCTGAAAGCAGACCAATTCCAGTAACAAAAACTTTCACGGTAATCAGCTAGTTATTAATAGCTAATGGCTAATTTTTCAACAGCCATTAGCCATTAGCCATTAGCCATTAGCTTTTTTTGAGATTATCTGCGCCAGAGGTGACTTTGGCTGATTCGATGCGATCGCCTTGCTGAATTTTATCAACTACATCCATGCCTTGGGTGACGTTGCCAAACACGGCATAGTCCCCATCTAGGAACGGTAGATCTGCCAAGGCAAAGTAAAATTGTGCCGAAGCCGAGTCTGGGAATTGCGATCGCGCCATTGCTACTGCACCCCGTTTGTGCTGCAAAACCGGCGCCTGGGAAACGCCAGCGGTTTTGAGGGTTTTGCTGTAAACCGGAGTTTCTGCCCCTTGGGGCTTAATTTCCAGGGGGATGTAACGAGGTTGACCAGTTGAATCGATAAAACTACCAGTGCCCAAGTCTCCTACCGGGAAATTCGGGTCTTTCCCTTGGGGATCGCCACCTTGAACCACAAACGGTTGTGGTTCGCGGATCACCCGGTGAAATACCAGTCCGTCGTAAACGCCCTGCTGAACCAAATCGACAAAATTACCAGCTGTGATGGGGGCATCCGTTCCATCAACTTCAATCGTAATTGGCGATCCTTTGACCGTCATTACTACCGTTGCCTTGCCTTCGAGCCGAGGTAGATTGGCGAAAACAGGATTGCTGGCTTGAGTGGTAACGACAGCAGTAGCTTCATTTGCTGGCGAAGTTGGAGATGCTTGGGAAGAGGTAGCCTGTGGAGTTGTGCATCCCCCGATTAGCAATGCACCGATGGCTATGACAGACACGAACCAGTATCTTAAGTTGATCTGCATTTCGAGTTTGACTCTCTTGTGCGAGTTTCCCATCATCTCACAATCACATTAACAATTTAAAGCCCTTCCAGAGGGACTCCCAAAAAGCGGGCTAAGGCAGCCCCTTGATTTTCCAGTTCTGACAAAGACAGGGGTTGCCCGACTCGCGTCAGGGGAATGTCTCTGCGACCTTTGATCCGCAGATAGAGAGCGCGTTTTGGATTTAATCCTTCTTGGATTTCAACGCGGACAGATTGGACATCTTCAGTCCGACTGCTGATTTCAATCTGGCGATTTTTCCCTGGAAAGCCCCAGCGGAAGATTTTAACGAAGCCGGTTTCCTTGTTGAATTCGTTGTAACCGCCTCCTACATCCAGAACAATCATTGTCCAGAGGTAGAGTGCCAAGAGGATACCAGCGGTGCCATAAAGCCCCATCACCAAGCCTTGGGGGAAAAAAATCAGTTGGGTGGGATCGGCAAACGGCAACAGATTTTTGTGCAAGTAGCTGGAAAGTCCAGCGAGTAAAAAGCCGGTAGCCCCTAACGAGACAACGGTTGCCCAAAAGTAGTTGCTCAAGCGGCGAGAACCTAAAACCTGTTGATGGAGTACGCGATCGCTAGCAGAAATTGTTTTTGAGGTCATCTGAAAAATCGGTTTTAAACCCCGTCCTTATAGGACGGCTTTACGTTTTTGCTGCTGGATTTTAAGTGCCTATCAGCCGAGATCCAGCAAACTCGTTTAAGTCCCTTCCCGCGACGCTAGCTTTGCATGGCTTGGCTTGACCCAACCCTTGGACCGATCGGGCTTACAGATAGTCCAAACCAGGGATGAATTCACCAAGTGTTTACCAAGCTGTGTCTTTTGTGTGGTAGTCGCTGCTGGCGTCGCCCGAATTGGTTCGGGACTTGTCTCCCTGCCTTGAGGCCGGGGTCAGTGACAACTCTCAATTGTTCTGTTACCTTGGAAGGTTACGATACACCAAAAACTAGACCCAGCTTTGGCAAGATGCCGCCACCGATAGCTTGATTGATAATACTTTACTAATTTTGGTAACTGGGTAATATATATTTATGTTAACTTACTGAGAAAGCTTGCAGATTTAACAAAGCAAGAGGGTTTGAAATGACTATTGCAGTCGGACGCGCCCCAGCGAGTCGCGGATGGTTCGACGTCCTCGACGACTGGTTAAAGCGCGATCGCTTCGTATTCGTCGGCTGGTCCGGCATCCTGCTATTCCCCTGCGCCTACCTGGCACTGGGTGGCTGGCTCACCGGCACCACCTT
>DNGG01000198.1 GCA_003486675.1 Cyanobacteria bacterium UBA11372 | reverse complement strand
AAACTTTAGCGTGAATTGGTGTCATGTTGTTGGTTTATAAAGATTTTTAACAAATTGGGTAATGGGTAATGGGTAATGGGTGATGGGTAATGAGGCTTTTCCCCAGATCAGAAGTCAAATTCATCCTCCAATGTAGGTAGATCGGGTGGAAGGACGATGCGATCGATGTTTACTTTGTGACTTTCCCGTTTGGTTTGGATTTCCTGGGCGATCGCTTCAAACCGAATCTCCAAACAGCCAAAGGGAACCGTCACCTGGGATATCGCCTCGACTTGTCCCCAGCCGTTGGGTGCAAAATCACCGATCAAGCGGGGTTCTTCCAACAGACTCCGCGTCTGGCGGTCAACAATCCACAATTTAACACCCAATCGGGGCAACCCATAAGGTAGCGTCACCCGGACGCGCACTTTTTGTCCAGAAGTCAGTTCGCCGTTAGGAAATACCTCTAGTTTAGGTGTCGGAATCGGTTCATCTTCTGGTAAAGGGTCGAAATCCGGTTTTGTTGTTTGCTCCCCTTTCCTGCGTCTGGGTTTAATCGGTTCATCGTCTACCACAAATTCCCCCGCCGTCAGGTGAGCGTCTGGTTCGGCGTGAATGTCGAAAAGTGTATCTAAGTCAATTGTCAAGGGGTCTAAACTGGGAGCCGCCTTTAACCAGTCAGATAACTCGTCATCCGTCGCCAACGCCTCAAGCCTTGACAATAAACGCTCCTGGGGTTTGACGTGTACGATGCTGCTTGTTTCCGGTACAGAGGGGTGTTCGTCGCTTGCTGCTGGCGTTGTCCCGTTGTTGCTCTCTTCAGTGAGATCGACCGCCAACTCTGATTCGCCAAAAGCATCTAAACTAATATCTGCTTCGGTCGTATCTTCAGCTTTATCTTCCTCCTCTTCCTTACTGACTGGCTCAGGTTTGGGTTTCGGTTTAGGTGGATAGCGACTGGGAAATGTAGGAAGTTCGAGCGGTTGGCGCGGTTTTTGTCGCAGGGTAGATTTATTCAGTAGGGGCGGTATGGGTACGCCGTCCGATGGTTCAAACTGAATCGTCGGAACTTCTTTCGGAGTATCTAACGGATCGATCGGCGCGGCGGGGGTGTCGGGAGCGATGTCGAATAGATTGGTAGCGCTGTTGTTAGCGATCGCGCTCAGCAATGCATTCACATCCGCCGTAACAGTGAAAGCAGCTGTGCTTAAAACTTGTGGTGCAGGCGTCTCGCCTGCCACTTTCAGGGCAATTTCGCCCAACATCAAACGGGTACTAACTTGACTTGGGATATTCACCTTGCAGCTAAAGCGAACCGGCAGATTACCTGCTCGTAACATTTGCTGCACTTCTGCCACTACCTGGTAATTTTGCGGGTCTCGCAGGTAAATTTTTATCTCCGTATCATGGAGAGGTTGACCATCTGCATCCAAGCTCTCGACTTGTCCTGAAATTGTTAAAACCCCGTTATTGCCAGCTACATAGGTATCGTTGTCGAGAGCGATCGCTACCGATGGAAAAGAAGGAGTAGGAGCCCATGGGGTTGTATCATATGCTACAACTTCTTTGCCGTTGGCGGCAGCAGGTATCGCATCTGAAATCTTGAATGAATTCTCCCCATCCAAGCTTCCCCTTTTTGTCTGTGTTGTTACACTCCCCCGTACATGCGTTTCCTGCTCACCTGCACCCCCGCTCAAGAGCTGGCTTTCGGGAGCATCAGGCAAGACTTGGATTTGAAGCGTATGCTGCCAGGAATCGCCCATTAAATCGGTAATTAAGTCTGGACGACAGCGAAATTCCCAGCTACCGGGTTTGAGATAGTTAAAGGGTATAACTACCATCAACCCATCGGCGTTGGTAGAGCGGGCGTGTTTCTGCATCCGTCGCTTTGGCGGATCTTCGTAGGTGGAATCGTGGGTAATGCGAACATCGACCTCAGTGTCAGTGTAGCTAGAGCGGACGGCAAGGCGATATCGGCCTTCCTGAATTTCCACCATAGCTTGTGATGCTAGCGGATGCCAGGTGACTTCGCCTTCGCGCTGGAGCAGAAATTCCCAGGTTTCCATTGGTGGGTGAGAAGATAGCAGCGATCGCACTTAATTCTAGACCAGGGACGGGGACAGAGCAATTGGGTGGGGATTGGGGAGAGCGATCGTTTTCTAATTCACAACCAAGATTATTGTCAGCCGATGACCATCTGGATCAACGAGTACGACTCGTACCCGCAGATAAAGTTTACGCCCTCAGACCTATATCGACGAAATCACCTTCGCCTCCGAACTATCCTCTGGGAAAAGGTAATCTCTGCCAACAGGGAAGCAGTTTGGCACAACGATCCAGAATTGAGGGATCTGATGCTATGGCAGCATATTCTGACTTGTCGATTTCAACCCCCTGGAGAATTAAGATGACCAACAACGAGTCATCATCTTCGAGTAGTGGTTGAGGGGGATATATATCCAAAGGAATCGAAGATGCCAAACTAGATATTACGGAGATAGATATAATTCCTCACTGAAATACTGATGGTCTTCCCCTATGCGATTGTTTCAACGGGATGTCGAAAGTCTTTTCCAACGATAAATCTCGTTGCATATTCAGGATAGGTCTTAACATAGACCATACAACCTGTTGCTGAGGAGGGAGTATAGGAGCAATCGGGTGAATACCGTAACCAACTGCCAGCTGGGTAATTTCCCAACTCATCACTCCAAGTTCCTTCTATGACAAAGATTTCTTTCACTTCAGACTCGACTACTTTCGACAATGCTGTGCCTGGTTGCCAGCGCTCAATCCAGACTTTTTCAGGGAAACCCATTTGCTCATAGAGGAGCTTCACCTCAATTTGGGGGATAACGCCCGATTTCCAGGGCGACTCGTAAATATTAGTTTTCACTTGCTTACGAGTTTTTCCACCATGTTGCCGTAATTTAACAAAGGTGAGACAGCCCTCTTCGCTGTAGGGACTATGGATAAAACCTTCAGGATTAAGCATGTAAGTTCCTGGTGGATACACACCTGTTTCGTCAGCGAAGTTTCCTTGAAGTACCAAAATTTCTTCTCCACCAGGGTGTCCATGTAGCGAGAAAAACCCACCCGGATCAAATCGAGTCAACATCGTCACTGGATGATCTTGAACTTCAGGATCGGACTCAAAGCAACCAAACCAGATCCCGGTAAAGGTTGTCTGATACCAGGTTACCTCTGTATGTAATACTGCTACACGTGTCAATAAGTTGTTGTGAATTTGTTGAGGTTGCCACTGGAGCGGAGAAGACATCATCGTTGTTAAATCGCAGATGGTTACTAGATTAGTTAGTTAGCTCACTGACTCGATCGGAGCTAGCTAGTTTTGTTGCATCTATATAATACCTTGTTTAGTTATTGCTGGGTCTTGAGGATATCAATCTCGTGTCGCAATTGTTCTGTTTTAGCAAGTAGATCGGTTTGAGCGATCGCCTCTTGCTCTTTAGTCGCCATCCACTTCAATTTGACTGTCTTGTTTGCTGCTTCTTCATCCCCCAAAATCAAACAAGCAACAGCCCCACTTTTATCAGCGCGTGCGAATTGCTTTTTAAACGCACTCCCACTCAAATCTAATTCCACGCTAAACCCAGATTGGCGCAATTTTTGAGCCAATATTAATGCTTGCGCTTCCGCCGCGTTGCCTCTAGAAACTACGTAAAAATCCAGACGCTGCTGGGGCTTTTCCTGTATCTGTTGCAACAGGATAATTAACCGTTCTAACCCAATTGCCCAGCCAACAGCGGGGGTTTCCGGCCCTCCCAATTCTGCCACTAACCCATCGTAGCGACCGCCACCGCAAACCGTGGCTTGAGAACCCAAGTTATCGGAAATAAACTCAAAGGCTGTGTGGCTGTAGTAATCCAAGCCACGCACTAAACGGGGGTTAATTCGGTAACTAATCCCCAAATCGCTTAATAGCTGCTGCACTCGCTCAAAGTGAAGCTTTGATTCCGTACCAAGGTATTCCAAAATACTAGGAGCATTTTGAGCAATTTCTTGAGTTTTTTCGCTCTTACTATCCAAAATTCGCAGTGGATTGCGAGTCAGGCGATCTTGGGAGTCCGGGTCTAACTCTTCCTTGTACGGTGTTAAATAATCTACCAGTGCTTGCCGGTACTGCTGTCGATCTTCCCGCTTTCCTAATGAATTGAGATTTAGTTGCAGGTCTTTTAAGCCGAGGGATTGGAGAATATTGGATGCGATCGCAATTGCCTCAGCATCCGCCCTGGGGTCAGGACTCCCCAATACCTCAACCCCTATCTGATGAAATTGCCGCTGTCGCCCTGCACCTGGACGTTCGTAGCGAAACATTGGCCCAGTATACCAAAGCCGCTGCACGCCACCTTGGGCAAATAAACCATGTTCGATAAAAGCCCGCACCACCCCGGCTGTCCCTTCCGGGCGCAAGGTAATAGAACGCTCCCCCTTATCCAAGAAGGTGTACATTTCTTTACCTACGACATCCGTAGCTTCACCGATGCCGCGTTCAAACAGCGCCGTTTCCTCAAACGTCGGCGTGCGAATTTCGGTATAAGTTGCTCTGGCTAAAATCTCCCGCGCCGTTGCTTCTACCCGCTGCCAATAAACGATTTCTTCAGGTAGGATGTCTCGCGTTCCCCGTAAAGCTTGGATGGTGCCCATTAATACGTTTACTTCTAGTTAAAATTGTTACCTCGCCCAGGTAGAACGATGGTTGAAAATCGTTTATCTATCTAGAGCAATAGCGATTTCTATAGTATGCCAATATTTGATCGACTCGTTGGCGACAAGTGGAATCGGCATTTTCTGGAAACTGAATCCACAAGCCTTCTATTTGGCTTTCATTATAATCAAACTCTTTGCTTTGCTGGGGTATCAAATAGGGTTCCACCCCTTCCACTTGCCGTAGATGGGCAGCTAGTTCTCGATAAACTGCTAAGGGCAATCCAGGAAAGCTAATTTGATAGGGCAGTATTTCTGGTTGAGGCGTCTGCATTTTTATTGGGTCATAGGTAATTGGTAATAGGTAATTGGTAATGGCTAATAGCTAATCGCTAATGGGAATGAACAATTAGCAATTAGCCATGAGCAATTAGCAACTAGCCCAATTTTTAGCCAGCGTTGCCGCTATTATTAGACACCTTTTTGCTTTGAAAGGCGCTTTGCGATCGCCATAGCGCCACCTGCCAGGAGAACGGTAACAGCAGCCGCAGGAGTAGCTGGTTGATTGCCCGGTTGGGCGGGTGCTACTGGTCTGTCGCCGACCATTTTGGCTACTTCAATGCCGTTTTCTTCCAAAATTACCACGGGTTCGGAGCCGTCGTTCATTTCAATGCGTTTGACCAGCACCTGTCCCTGAGACAACCGCTGTCCAACTTTGACGTAGCGGCTGGTGGCTTCGTTGGGTGCTTTTACAATAGCTTGAGGCTCGTTACCAATTTGAATCACCCCAGAAACTTCAACTGCCCTCGCCAGAGTAGGTTCTGGAGGCGGCGGTAATGCGGGAATTTGGGGTTCGGGGGCTGTGGTTGGGGTAGGACTAGCCGCTGGCGTGGGGCTAGGCGGTGTGGTTGCAGCCGGAGTCGGAGTCACGTTAGCGGCGGTTGTTGGACTCGGCTGACTCGCGACTGGACTAGGTGCGGGTGAGGGTGAGGGTCGTACCGCCACTGTAGAAGTGGGGGCTGGGGTGCGTTGAGGTGCGCGCGCGACTGCCGTGGTGCGATTTGCTGGATGCCTTTGGGGAGTCCGTGCCACAACTCTAGCCGTTGCTGGACGACCTTGGGTAGCTCTTGCCACTACTGTAGTGGGAGGCGTTACTCG
>DNGG01000614.1 GCA_003486675.1 Cyanobacteria bacterium UBA11372 | reverse complement strand
CCCGTAGCACTCGCTTGCATCGAATACGGATATAACGTCGTTCCCTCTCAATCTGATAAAGATGAAAATGGCAATCTGTTAAACGATCCTTTCGATCCGAGGTGTACGGAATGGCTAGTAGAAATTCCGGTTTCTGTACCTTGGGCGGATTTACCGGGTGCCGATGAAATTGAAATTAGCAAGTTTTCAGCTTTGGCACAAATGGACTTTTATATGCAAGTCCAAAAATTCTATACTCGTCACAATACTTCGGCGACTGTAGAGTTACGAGAAAACGAAATAGAGGCTTTAGGTACTCGAATTTACGAAGCAATTAAGGAGGATCAAGGTTACATTTCAGCTGCACTTCTGGCACGGTTTGACGATCTCCAAACCTTCCCGCGGTTGCCGTTTGAACCTATCGATAAACAAACCTACGAACGATTAACGCGAGAAGTTAAAACTCGCCGCAAAACCGATGACTTTTTCGCCGCATTGAGTCGCTATGACTTAGGCGAAATGGCAGAAGCAGGCCCAGCAGGTTGCGATTCTGATAAGTGTCTCATGCCTGACCAACCTTCTTAACTATCTGGAGGCAGAGCCTCCATAATTTTCGTTCCCAGGTTGAACCTGGGAACGAGATCGAGATCGGGAGGCAGAGTCTCTTGTCTTAACTATCTGGAGGCAGAGCCTCCATAATTTTCGTTCCCAGGTTGAACCTGGGAACGAGATCGGGAGGCAGAGCCTCTTTTTTATGAGCGTAGGCATGTACAAATTTTGGAATTAAAGATGCAACCAGGTAGATTAATTGTATTAACAGGGCCAAGTGGTGTGGGGAAAGGAACTTTGTTGCGAAGCCTCCTGCAACGCCACCCGGAATTATACTTTTCTGTATCTGCTACTACGCGCGCCCCTCGTGCCGGAGAAATTGACGGAAAGCATTATTATTTCACCAGCCGCGATCGCTTTCAGCAGATGATTCAAAATGGGGAATTATTAGAATGGGCTGAATTTGCCGGGAATTGTTACGGCACTCCTAGAAAGGCTGTAGAATCACAAATTGCTCAGGGACAATCGGTAATTTTAGAAATAGAATTAGAAGGGGCAAGACAAATTAAACAAACTTTTCCTAGCGCCTTGCGGATTTTTATTTTGCCGCCCAGTGAAGCTGAATTAGAGCGGCGGATTCGCAGTCGGGGGACTGATAGCGAGGAAGCGATCGCTCGTCGTCTGCGTCGTGCTAAAGAAGAAATCGCCGCCGCTAATGAATTCGATATCCAGATTGTCAATGAAGATTTGGAAACAGCATTATACCGCCTTGAAGCGGCTATTTTTTCCACAAGTTAGGGGTTGGTTTAATAGTTAACTTAAGTTGCTAGTTAAATCGAGCCAAAGAAACCCGGTTTCTCTGAAAAATCGTAGGTTTGACAGCGAAAAATCGAATAAGAAACCGGGTTTCTGACCGGGGTAATGCGTAATGGGTAATTGTACTTAGGGCAAAAGCCTGTTAATCCAATTACCCATTACCAATTACCAATTACCGCTGTCACAACTATTAACCAGCAACTTGAGTTAGTCACCAACCCCTAATAATTTTACGCACCAAAACTGCCGAAAGCTTGGAAGACTCCAGACTTGAAGGCTAAGTATAGTACGTAAGCGAACGCTGCACCGCCAATTCCGCCCACGAGAAAACCACTGGAGAAATCAGTCCAGCCTTCCTGGGTTGAGAATGAAGCGGGAGCTTCGGGTAACGGATCTACTACCACAGGTTTTGGTGGATTGCTATTTGCGTATAAAGACATCGCTAAGGACGCAATCACAATCAACAAAATGGCTTCGATTAAACCCACGACATCTGCCACTTTGGACAGGCGGAATTGACTGGTATAGGCAAATGGCCCAAACAGCCAATACCCGTGAGCCATGCCTACTTCCAAACCGCGACGCAGGGGCGATAAACCCTTGCGATAGGCAGGTAGGTTACTCAGGAAAGCTTTGGTGAAACCCGAACCATTAATCGGTGTGACCAAATTTCCGGTTTGGGGATCTCCAGCAGCGTAAACTACTTCACGATTTCTTGGATCGCTCATAATTGCTATTTAGTGCAGGTTTTGGCTTTATTTTATAGCGATAGGTACCCTTAAACCACCAGCTTTCCCATTGACGTTAAAAAACTTAATTATTTACAAACATATCAAGAGATGATTTAATAATTACCCCGCCCAAACGAGTTTGGACGGGGTAGGTCGTGTCAGTTATGGCATTGGGTGGAAAAGTAGGTCTGGGAAATAATAGTTAAACACAATTAAGAGCGCTGCTTGGAGCGCTAGCCAAACCGTTGCTAAGACGGGGGCAGTGGAAAGATACCTCGATAAATATTTTTGCTGCATTGAATGAGCCTCTCAAAATCGCCTCTGGGATCAAAGTAGCGTGGCGATCGCTCAAGTTCTTCATCCTTAGTAAATATGTCTTTGGTGGTAATTATGACTGTAGATCGATGAAACTTGCGATCGCCACCCGTTTCTGTTCGAGGTGCGATCGCAAGCTTCATCCGTTACTGCATCTGGTGGCAGCCCAGATTTTCCCTCTGACTAGGGCATCGGGTGGAAAAGTAGATCTGGGAAAAAGCGATTGAATTCAATCAAAATTCCAGCCGTAATCGTCATCCAAGCAGCAGCCAACACAGGGGCGCTAGAAAGATATCTCATCATTTCGATTTTCCTCCTCGTGATATTCTCAACCTAAACTAGCGGGGCGAAACGGGGATTTCGCTATCGTTAGCAGTCAATTTCCCTGTGGTCAGTTCTCCAACCGCTGCCAAAGGCCATGCAAAGCCGGTCAGCATCTTGGAAATAGCCAAAGGTACATCGATGATGATTTCTTTTTCTTCGGGGTTCTTTTCTTTCTTAATCGCTTGCAGATAAGAGCGACCTACCCAACCAATCCATCCGGTGATGTAAAGGAACAGAATGCTGGGAATCAGAAAATCACCCGCACGGTCTAAGCTACCATCCACGATCAGGTGGGGCAACCCTTCGGGGCCGCACATCGCCTGAGAATAGCGCTCAAAGCGCTTTTTGCCCGACTCTGGGTCTGCGGTCGTGTTGCGCGCGGTTTTAGCCCGTTCCAGGAAAGCAGGGGAGTCCTTGCAAGGTACTAGAACTGCCGATTCTTGAGCAGACGCCGTGGGAGCAAAACTAAACCAGAGACAGACTGCTACAAGTAAAGCCAACAATCGTCGCATGGATTGTTTCCTTGTGTTACAAAACAATAAATTTTTCGTCGAATAAGCCGAGAACGTTTGTTACATTCAAAATGGCTGAACTAGGAAGCCATGATACTCTTGCCGGGAATCCCAGT
>DNGG01000619.1:15491-18661 GCA_003486675.1 Cyanobacteria bacterium UBA11372 | reverse complement strand
CCCGTAGCACTCGCTTGCATCGACTACGGATACAACGTTATTCCATCTCAATCTGATAAAGATGAAAATGGCAATCTTTTAAACGATCCGTTCGATCCGAGGTGTACAGAATGGCTGGTGGAAATTCCGGTTTCTGTACCTTGGGCCGATTTACCAGGTGCTGATGAAATTGAGATTAGCAAGTTTTCAGCTTTGACACAAATGGACTTTTACATGCAAGTCCAAAAATTCTATACTCGACACAACACTTCGGCGACTGTAGAACTACGCGAAAACGAAATAGAGGCTTTAGGTACTCGCATCTATGAAGCCATCAAGGACGATCAAGGGTACATTTCAGCCGCACTTCTGGCACGGTTTGACGATCTCCAAACTTTCCCGCGTTTGCCGTTTGAACCGATTGACAAACAAACCTACGAACAGTTAACGCGAGAAGTTAAAACTCGCCGCAAAACCGATGACTTTTTCGCCGCTTTGAGTCGCTATGACTTAGGCGAAATGGTAGAAGCAGGCCCAGCAGGTTGCGATTCTGATAAGTGTCTCATGCCTGACCAACCATCAGGTTCGTAGATCTGTATTAACTATTTGGAGGCAGAGCCTCCCTAATTTTCGTTCCCAGGTTGAACCTGGGAACGAGATCAAGAGGGCTGTTGCCTCTTGCAAGTACAAATAAGGAATTAAAAATGCAAGGTAGATTGATTGTTTTAACAGGGCCAAGTGGTGTGGGTAAAGGAACTTTGTTGCGAAGTCTCCTGCAACGGCATCCGGAATTATATTTTTCTGTATCTGCTACTACTCGCGCCCCTCGTGCGGGAGAAATTGACGGCAAGCATTATTATTTCACCAGCCGCGATCGCTTTCAGCAGATGATTCAAAATGGGGAATTATTAGAATGGGCTGAATTTGCCGGGAATTGTTACGGCACCCCTAGAAAGGCTGTAGAATCACAAATTGCTCAGGGACAATCTGCGATCTTAGAAATAGAATTAGAAGGCGCTAGACAAATTAAACAAACTTTTCCTAGCGCCTTGCGGATTTTTATTTTGCCGCCCAGTGAAGCTGAATTAGAGCGGCGGATTCGCAGTCGGGGTACTGATAGTGAGGAAGCGATCGCTCGTCGTCTTTGTCGTGCTAAAGAAGAAATCGCCGCCGCTAATGAATTCGATATCCAGATTGTCAATGACGATTTGGAAAAAACATTAGACCGCCTGGAAGCGGCTATTTTTTCCACAAATTAGGGGTTGGTTTAAAATCCCCAACCCCTGATAATTTTACGCACCAAAACTGCCGAAAGCTTCAAACACTCCTGACTTGAAGGCTAAGTAAACTACGTAAGCGAATGCTGCACCGCCAATTCCGCCCACGAGAAAACCACTGGAGAAATCAGTCCAGCCTTCTTGTGTGGAGAATGTAGCAGGAGCTTCGGGTAACGGAGTTACTGTCAAAGGTTTTGGTGGATTGGTATTTGCGTATAACGACATCGCTAAGGACGCAATCACAATCAACAAAATGGCTTCAATTAAACCCACGATATCTGCCACTTTGGAAAGGCGGAATTGACTCGTATACGCAAATGGGCCAAACAGCCAATACCCGTGAGCCATACCAATTTCCAAACCGCGACGCAGGGGCGATAAACCCTTGCGATAGGCAGGTAGGTTACTCAGGAAAGCTTTGGTGAAACCCGAACCATTGATCGGTGTTACCAGATTTCCGGTTTGGGGATCTCCAGCAGCGTAAACCACTTCTCGATTTCTTGGATCGCTCATAATTGCTAGTTATTGCAGGTTTTGGCTTTATTTTATAGTGCTAGGTACACTTCGATCGCCAGCTTTCCCTTTGACGTTAAAAAACTTAATTATTTACCAACATGTCGAAGACAGGACTGACGCTTGAGCGACCTATCACCTTTGTTTCTGCGTCGCTCTCTAGTTTTAAATCGACGATTAATCGATTATTCCCGGTTTCTTTGCTTGGGTTGTTTACAAACATATCAAGAGATGATTTAATTACCCCGCCCAAACGAGTTTGGATGGGGTAAGTCTTGCCTGTTATGGCATTGGGTGGAAAAGCAGGTCTGGGAAATAATAGTTAAACACAATCAAGAGAGCTGCTTGGAGCGATAGCCAAACCGTTGCTAAAACGGGGGCGGTGGAAAGATACCTCGATAAATATTTTGGCTGCATTGAACGATCCTCTCAAAATCGCAACTCTCCTCAAATTAGCGTGGAGTTCGCTCAAGGTCTTCCTTCTTTGTAAATATGTCTTTGGTGGTAATTATGACTGCGGTTGTGAAATTGATGCGGCAAGCGATCGCTACCCGATTCTGTTCGAGATGCGATCGCAAGCTTCATCGGTTACTCAATCTCACGATGCCCAGATTTTAGCTCTGACTATGGCATCGGGTGGAAAAGTAGATCTGGGAAAAAGCGATTAAATTCAATCAAAATTCCAGCCGTAATCGTCATCCAAACAGCAGCCAAAACTGGGGCTGTAGAAAGATACCTGAGCAAATCTTTCATGAAATTTTCCTCCTCGTTATAGTCTCAACCTAAACTAGCGGGGCGAAACCGGGATTTCGCTATCGTTAGCAGTCAATTTCCCACTGGTCAGTTCTCCAATCGCTGCCAAAGGCCATGCAAAGCCGGTCAGCATCTTGGAAATAGCCAAAGGTACATCGATGACGATTTCTTTTTCTTCGGGGTTCTTTTCTTTCTTAATCGCTTGCAGATAAGAGCGACCTACCCAACCAATCCACCCAGCGATGTAAAGGAACAGAATGCTGGGAATCAGAAAATCACCCGCACGGTCTAAGCTACCATCCACGATCAGGTGGGGCAAGCCTTCGGGGCCGCACATCGCCTGAGAATAACGCTCAAAGCGCTTCCGGCCCGATTCTGGGTCGTCAGTCGTGTTGCGCGCGGTTTGTGCCCGCTCCAGGAAAGCCGGGGAGTCTTTGCAAGGTACCAGAACTGCCGATTCTTGAGCAGACGCCGTAGGAGCAAAACTAAACCAGAGACAGACTGCTACAAGTAAAGCCAACAATCGTCGCATGGATTGTTTCCTTGTGTTACAAAACAATAAATTTTTCGTCCAAAAATCCGAGAACGTTTGTTACAGTCAAAATGGCTGAACTAGGAAGCAATCATACTCTTGCCGGGAATCCCAGT